>JAYUEJ010000310.1:0-1898 GCA_043739265.1 Rhodopila sp.
GTAGCGGACACCGTCACCCGGCCGGACGGCTGGGAAGGCTTCGCCGCGGATTGGTCGTCCGACCAGCGGGCATTCAAGACGGCCTCCTGGGGAAAGGTCATGATGTGGCTGTTTCTCCTCAGCGACACCTTCATCTTCAGTTGTTTCCTGTTGTCGTACATGACGGTGCGGATGTCCACGACCGTGCCCTGGCCCGATCCCAGCAAGGTCTTCGCCCTGGAGTTGGGCGGCAAGCCGATCCCGCTGATCCTGATCGCGATCATGACGTTCGTGCTGATCAGCAGCAGCGGAACGATGGCGATGGCGGTCAATTACGGCTACCGCCGCGATCGCAACAAGACCGTGGCGCTGATGCTGGCGACAGCGGCGTTCGGCGCCATGTTCGTCGGCATGCAGGCATTCGAGTGGACCAAGCTGATCCGGGACGGCGTCCGTCCCTGGAGCAACCCGTGGGGCGCCGACCAGTTTGGCTCAAGCTTTTTCATGATCACCGGATTCCATGGCACGCATGTGTCGATCGGTGTGATTTTCCTGATTATCACCGCGCGAAAGGTCTGGCGCGGCGATTACGAACAGGAAAGGAAAGGGTTTTTCACCAGCCGCAAGGGCCGCTACGAGAACGTCGAAATCATGGGTCTGTATTGGCACTTCGTCGATCTGGTCTGGGTGTTCATCTTCGCACTTTTCTATCTATGGTGAGGAACGCATGTCACACGCAGCACATCAGACGGTCGCGCATGACGACGGCCAACACCACCCGATCAAGCTCTATCTCGTGGTTTGGGGGTGGCTGTTCGTCCTCAGCACATGCTCTTATCTGGTCGATTACTTCGGGTTCCAGAGCTATCTTCGCTGGTTCCTGATCCTGCTGTTCATGATCCTGAAAGCGGGCCTGATCGTTGCGTTCTTCATGCACATGGCCTGGGAACGGCTGACCCTGATCTACGCCATCCTGCTGCCGCCCGTGTTGGTCATGGTATTCGTCGGCATCATGATCGTCGAGGCAAACTATACGTTCTTTACCCGGTTGGATTTTTTTGGGGTCGGGCCGTAAGCAAAATCGGCGACTTGCTTTCGTTAGAATTGAGAGCCGGGCGCGGCGCCGTTCGCCTACCGCGCCCGCAACCCCGCCACCCGCAATACCACCCCATCCGCACTCGTTTTGCTCGGCACCCGTTCGACCGTCATCGTCCAGTCCCGATCCACCGCCGCCAGTTCCGCCTCCACCTTCGCCCCCTTCATCAGCAGGCACACGCCGTCATCGGTCAAAAACCGAGCAGCGAGGGGCAACAGGCGGGGAAGCGGAGCCACCGCCCGGGCGGTAACCAAAGCCGCAGGCTCCACCATCGCATCCTCAATCCGGCAGCAATGCACCGTGGCGGATGCGCCGGTTTCCAGCACCGCCGTCCGCAGAAACGACGCCTTGCGCCGGTCGGATTCGATCAGGTCGAACCGCACCCCGGTGGCGATCGCCAGCACCAACCCCGGAAACCCGCCGCCCGTCCCCAGATCGACCGCCCGCGCAACACCGGCGGGCATCAGCGGAACAAGTTGCAACGAATCCGCGATATGCCGGTCCCACACCACCGCGGCATCGCGCGCCGCGATCAGGTTCAGCGACGCGTTCCAGCGCAGCAGCAGTGCCACGAACCGTTGCAACCGTTCCGTCGAGTCGGACGTCACAGCGACCGCACTTCCACGGTCACATGCGACAGCGTCGGGAAATGCCGCAGCCGCCGGCGGTAATCGTCCGGTCCATGGCCCCCCGCCGTCGCGACCGACAACACCGCCCCCAAATGGCCGGGACCCAGCCGCCAGACGTGCAGGTCGATCAGCTTGTCGCCGTCGGTTTCGATCTCCTGCCGCAACCGTTCGGTCAGTGTTTGATCCGGATTCAT
>JAYUEJ010000311.1:0-1893 GCA_043739265.1 Rhodopila sp.
GAATGCCGAGTCCTGATTCGGTGCGGCGCGAATCACCGACCCATCGACCGTCAACCCCCCATACAGGCCGGTGGACGACGGCCACACCACGACATCCGGCGCCGATGCGCCGCCAATCGCACCTTCAACCCCGGACCCCGGGGTCACGACCGCGATCCCCGCTTGTACGCCGATCTTGAACTGGTCCCGCAAGATGCCGTCCAGGCCCTTCTGAGTCATGAAGCGACGGAACCGTTGCGGTCAGGTTTTCGTTAGCGCCGCGAATTCCGGCTCGGACAGGTTCCAGGCGGCCAACGCCTCCTGGAGCGGCACCGATCCGGGCGGGCGAGGCAGGGCCAGCCTGGTTGTACCGAAGCGGGGTGCGGGTGCGGGCTGGCGATGATCGCCGACCTTGATGAACGCCTCGCGCGCCTGATTATGCGGATGGGTATGTGCTTCGTGCATCGACAGCACCGGTGCGAAGCAAGCGTCGGTCCCCTCCAGCAGATGGCACCATTCGTCGCGGGAGCGTGTCAGGAACCGGTGCGTTAACAACTCTTTCCAACGCGGCCATCCAGCCGTGTCACGCTGCGCCGGCATCGTCGTCGGGTCGATTTCCAGCCGCCGTAGCAGTTCGGCATGAAACTTCGCCTCGATCGGCGCGATGGAGATGTATTGTCCGTCGGCGCATTCATAGACCTCATAATAATAAGCACCGGAATCGAGCTGATTTTCACCACGCGGCGCATTCAACCGGCCACCGGCCTGCATGGCGTAGATGGGGGTCATCAGCGACAGCGCCCCATCGACCATGGCGGCATCGACCACCTGCCCCACGCCGGTGGTCCGCGCTGAAATGATCGCGGCCAGCAACCCGGTCACAAGATAGAGCGCGCCTCCGCCATAATCGCCTACCAGGTTCAACGGCGGGGTTGGCTTCTGTCCGGCGCGTCCGATGGCATGCAACGCGCCGGTCAGGGCGATGTAGTTCAGGTCATGTCCGGCCGCCTGCGCCATCGGCCCGTCCTGCCCCCAGCCGGTCACCCGGCCATAGGCCAGTTTAGGGTTGCGGCGCAGACAGAGTTCGGGGCCCAGGCCAAGACGCTCCATGACTCCGGGACGAAAACCCTCGATCAGCGCATCGGCACCATCGATCAGGCGCAACGCCGCTGTGATCGCCTCCGGTTTCTTCAGATCCAGGTTGAGGACCGCTCGGCCGCGGCGGGTGAATTCATGTTCCTCGGCCATCGGGACGCCGAGATCGACCGGCGCGATGCGATCGATGCGCACGATCGTGGCCCCCATATCCGCCAGCAGCATGGCGGCCATCGGTGCCGGCCCGATCCCGGTGAATTCGACGATTTTGATCCCCGCTAATGGTCCCATGCGCCGACGTCCTTCCCGTTGTGATCGATGGGGGGAGTTAACGCCCCGGCGGGTATGAGACGCAACCGAGGAGCCGCCAACCCTCAGGGCAATCGGGTGAAGCAGGCAATTCTCGCAGGACGCACCGTTCTGTGCGTTACGACCGGCGGAGGGCGTCGCGCCAGATGGGCGGGGTGACAAGCGTGGTGTCCCGGCCAAGGGGAACGTGCAAAGGGGGAACGTGCAACTCGCGCGTTCGTTCAGTCGGTTTTCAGTTTTAACACGGAGGCAAGCCGGAGGACCACGAAGACCACTGAGATTCGCTGTGCTTGCACTTCGGGACCTGACGGCCCGCAATTTTGGATCGGCGATCGCGGTGAATTGGCGCAGCGGGGGATTGAAACAGCGGTCCGGGGTTGTTGGAAGCATTTTATGGTGCCGCTTGTGGCGGCACTGCGTCGGAGGCGGCGATTTCTCAGTGGCCCTTCGCGGCCCTCGGGCTGTCTCCGTGCAAAAAAATTCCTGGCCTGACACCCACTCCACAGAACA
>JAYUEJ010000312.1:0-5772 GCA_043739265.1 Rhodopila sp.
GTCCGCTTCGGGCCGCCGGACATCATGGCGCGCATCGTTCGTGGTGAACCGGTGGATCCCGCTCAGGTTTATTTCCGCACCACGCCGCGCTTCGAGACAGCGTCGCCGTCCTACCAATGGCTCACCCGCCCGCTGTTTCTGGCCACCGGAGCCCGCCACCCCGACCGCGTCGAGATCACGATCTTTGAAGTGGGTTAGCCGGCGCGTTCTGCTTGCCGCTTCAAATCGGCCGCGAACGTATCGAACGCCGGCTGTAAATCCGGGATCGACCGGGTGATCAGTCCCGCCAGCAACCCGGCGAACCCTTCTTGCATCGAAAACACCACGCCACCGTCGGGCGAGGGCGTCAGGGTGAAAATCCGGGTGCCGGTGAATAAACCCAGCTTCATCCCGCCGGTCCAGACCATCAGGGCGGGTGTCTTGAACACCGAGACGCGCAGCGGAAACGCTCGTCCGGGTGAGGCTTTCGCATGCACGGTCAGCTTTTCCCCAAACGCGATCCGGCCCTCGATTCTGGTCACCGTGGAGTTCCAGGCCGGATAGCCGGGCGCGTCCGTCAGCAAGGACCAAACCGCCGCGGCGGGCGCATCGATCGCGATCGTCGTAGCGAAGCTTTTCATGCCCCCAACTTTTTCATGTCCCATCTTGTTCATGCCCCATCTTGTTCATAACAGCGTCTCCAACAGCCCCGCCATCAGCGCCGCCCGCTGCGCCAGATGGCCCCACAGAATGTGTTCATGGCTGGCGTGAGCACCCGAACCGGGGCAACCCAGGCCGTCGAGAGTCGGCACCCCCAGCGCGGCGGAGAAATTCCCGTCCGACCCGCCGCCGCGATGCTGTTTCGGCAACGCCAGCCCGACCTGTCGCGCGATGTCTTGCGCATGCGCGTAAAGCGCGGAAATCGCGGGACTCTCGGTGTACGGCGGGCGGTTCATCCCGCCCTGGACGACCACCCGGCATCCAGGCGTCTTCGCTGACAACCCCAGCAAACGTTCCTCCATCAGCACCCCATCGGCGGCGGAGTTCACCCGCAGGTCGATCTCGCACCCTGCATCGGGGGCGATCACGTTCGGGCGGGTGCCACCCCAGATCGGCGCGGCGTTCAGGGTAATGCCGCGGTCGATATCGACCATGCGGTGCAGGCCGATGATTTGGTGCGACAGCTCAACGATGGCCGAGGCGCCATCCTCGAACGCCCCACCGGCGTGGGAGCCGCGGCCTTCGATCCGCATGGTGAAACGCCCGACGCCTTTCCTGGCGGTGACGCACGCTCCACCGGGACCGGCGGGCTCCGGGATCAGCACCATCGCCGCCTGCGCTGCTTGTTGTTCGATCAGCCAGCGGCTGGTTGGGCTGCCGACTTCCTCGTCCGGGGTCAGCAGCAGGACGATCGGGCGGGGGGTGGCGATGTGTTGGCGGAGGATACAGCGCACGGCGTGGAAGGCCAGGAAGCTGCCGGCTTTCATGTCGTAGATGCCTGGGCCGTGGGCCTTGGTGCCGTTCACCCTATAGGGCATGGTGTCCAGCGTGCCGTGCGACCAGACGGTGTCCAGATGGCCGGCGACCAGCACTGGCTTGCCGTCGCCCGGGGTGCGGGCGATCAGGTTGTCGCCATAGCCGTCGCGCCCTGGAATGCGGGTGATCGCCGCGCCGGCCTGGTCCAGTTCGCCATGGACCACATCCATCAGGCGATTGACCGCCGCCCCATCGGTCGTCGGGGTTTCCATTTTTACCCAGGCCGATAATTCGGCCAGCAGGTTTTCCGGCGTTCCGACTTCTGTCGCTGGCATCGTGCTCTCTCGTTCGCGTTTTACCACGGTGGGCGGGGGGCGGCTTGATGTCCGTTCCCTTGCCGCCCGCCCTGAAGACGGCAATAGAAACCCGGTTGGTTCAGACTGTCCAACCCTGAGGACCCTGAAGGCCGGCCAGAGGGCCGAAGCGTGGTGCAGCCGACGTCGCGAAGCAAAAATTTTGCCACGCTCATGTCCCCGGCTTCGATGTTAGCGGCGGGAAATTACCGATTTGAACATGCCGCGAAAAAGCGCCACCCTACGGTCCAGATGCAGGATGAAGGAGGGTTCGGTGATCGACAGCAAGGGGGTGGTTCAAGTGCCGACGCGGGCGTGATGCGGATTTTCACCGATTGGCGGGATGTGCCGCCGGATGCGCGCGGCGCCACCGTCGCGCTTGGCAACTTCGACGGTGTCCACCTGGGTCATGCCAGCGTCATCCGCGCGGCCCATGCCGCTCGGCCTGACGCGCCGCTGGCGGTGCTGACGTTTGAGCCGCATCCGCGCGAGGTTTTTCGCCCGGACGATCCGCCGTTCCGCCTGACTCTGTCGGCCGAACGCGCCGATGCGTTGGCGGCCGTTGGCGTCGATCTGTTGTACGAGCTGCCGTTCAACCATGAATTCAGCCTGATGACGGCCGAGGATTTCGTTGGAAAAGTGCTGCATGACGGGTTTGGCGTGCGCCACCTCGTCTCCGGCCAGGATTTCGCATTCGGCCATCGCCGCGGCGGCAACACCGGTTTTCTGGCGGCGCGAGCCGAGGCCCTGGGCATGGGCCTGACGCTGGTGCCGCCGGTAACCGA
The DNA here is from genome assembly GCA_043739265.1 of Rhodopila sp. GTDB lineage: Bacteria > Pseudomonadota > Alphaproteobacteria > Acetobacterales > Acetobacteraceae > Rhodopila. The sequence continues at coordinate 2,594 of JAYUEJ010000312.1, forward strand.
CTCGCAAGGCCCGCTGTCTTCAACGCGGATTCGCCGAGCGCTGCAGGATGGGTATCCGGAACGGGCGACGGCGGAACTGGGGCGTCCGTGGGCCATACGCGGCATCGTCAGCCACGGCGACAAACGCGGCCGGACGATCGGTTTCCCCACCGCCAATGTTCCGTTGGGCCGTCACCTGGAGCCAGCGAGGGGGGTTTATGCCGTGACCGTCCGCCTGGCTGATGGATCCAGCCATAAGGGCGTCGCCAATATAGGCCGGCGGCCAACGGTGAACGAAGGTCCGGAAAGCCGGTTGGAGGTCAACCTGTTCGACTTCAACGGCGACATTTACGGCACCGATATTACCGTGGCCTTGCATGCCTATATCCGGGCGGAGGTGAAGTTTTCCGGACTCGATGCCCTAAAGGCCCAGATCGCGGCGGATGCGGCAGAGGCGCGGCGGTTGTTGGGCTGACCTTGCGTTGATCGGCGGTCACGGGCAGCCTGGGCTCCAAAATTCGGGAGGACGCGATGCCGGTACTGAAACGCCCTGATGGCGAGATCCACTATCAGACATTCGGACGTGGTTTCCCGGTGCTGCTGTTCGCACCCGGGGGCCTGAGGTCCCGCATGGAAATGTGGCCGTCGCCGGCCGGCACCCCGCACAAGTCATGGGTGGATTGGACTCAGGCGCTGCCTGAAGCGGGGTTCACCGCGGTGGCGATGGATCAGCGCAACGCCGGAGCGTCTCGCACCGCTATCGAGGCCGATCACGGCTGGCACACCTACGCTGCGGACCATATGGCGCTGATGGACCACCTGGGGTTCGATACATTTCATGTCCTGGGCGGCTGTATCGGCGGCAGTTTCTGCCTGAAGGCGGTAGAGACGGCGCCGAAGCGCGTCCTGTCGGCGGTGTTGCAGAATCCGATCGGCCTGCATCCGGAGCATCCGGAGTATTTCCCGGAAAGCCACGCGGCGTGGACCAAGGAGCAACTCGCGGCGCGGCCGGAGTTGAATGAGGCAGCCATCGCGGCCTTCGGCCACAATATGTGGGACCATAAATTCGTGTTCTGCGTCGATGCGGATTTCGTTCGCGCCTGTCCGGTGCCGACATTTCTGCTGCCGGGGACCGACATTCCGCATCCCGCCGCGACCAGCACCGAACTGGCGGCGTTGTTGCCGGGGGTGGAGGTGCTGACCGATTGGCGCGGACCCGATCATCTGGAACAGCAACGCAGCCGGGTGGTGGCGTTTCTGAAAGCCCATACGCCAAAGGCCGGTTGACCGGCTTTAACCTTCCCCAGCCAACGGCCGCCACAGGCGGAGATCGAATTGGAAGGGTTCGATCCCGCTTATGTCGGCCTGCGCGGCATCAGGGTGATTTGGGTTCAACAGTATGTTCCACGAATGCGGCACCAGCACCGACGGGACACGCAAAGCCGCCGACCGGGCTTCGGTCAGCCACGCGTCTCCGGCCGCGACGGTTGCGGCAGGGGCCTGGAACCCACTGATCGGGCCATCCGGCACCGCGACCTGCATCAGCACGTAGTCCGCCGGAACAAGTTCGAACGGAAGGTCGAGGTGAACGCGCACTTCCAGCGCCGCCAGCGCCGGATGTTCCGCCAGATAGACAACCGGACGACCGGGGCTATTCCAACGTCCCCCGAAAATGCGGGCGCCGTCACCGGTCAGGTCTGCATGCGGGCGGCGGCACAACCGCCATCCCAGCATCAGGCCGACAGTCCGTGGGCGATCCGCCCCAGCATCGCTTCGACCTGTCGGGTGCCAATATCGGTGTCGAGCCGGTCGAGCGGGGCTTCCCCGTCCAACAACGGTGTCGGCCGGCGCAACCAAATATGCGCCTTGCCCGCGTCGCCGAAGGTCATTTCCGCATCTTCGATCATGCGCAGCAGGCGGCTGAACCGGTCGGACTGATCGGCGGTGAGCGATCCAAGGCCGCGCCGATGCGCCAGGGTCTTGCGAGATAACGCAAGGCGATCCAGTTCAGCCAGGGAAATCCGCCCATCCGCTATGGCTTGATCGACCACGGCAAGAGACAGCCCGTCCCGGACGTAGGGCAGCCACGCCACCCGAGCCTCCGCCAGTTCCGCGGCTTTGCCAGGCAACTGAGTGTAGTCCGGAGGTTTTGGATATATGCCGGTCATAGGGGTGCATATCGCCATTTCCGGAGGGATGTCAAGAGATTTACATGACCCGCCAAGGTTTGACGCGGATCCGGCGGGCCCGCCGTCAGATCACCGTCGCCGCCCGTTCCCCGGCCGCACGGACCCAGGCGGCTTCCATGTCCTCGTCGAACAGTTCGGTTAGCTTTTTCATCATCGTGCCGCCGAGTTCCTCGGCATCCACGATGGTGACCGCGCGCCGGTAGTAGCGGGTCACGTCGTGGCCGATGCCAATGGCGATCAGCTCAACCTGATCGCGGTTCTCGATGTCACGGATCACTTCGCGCAGGTGCTTCTCCAGGTAATTCCCGGGGTTCACGGACAGCGTTGAATCATCCACGGGTGCGCCGTCCGAGATCACCATCAGGATGCGCCTGTGCTCCGGGCGGACCAGCAGACGGCGATACGCCCATAGCAGCGCCTCACCGTCGATATTTTCCTTCAGCAGCCCTTCGCGCAGCATCAGGCCCAGGTTCTTGCGCGCCCGCCGCCATGGCGAATCGGCGGCTTTGTAGATGATGTGGCGCAGATCGTTGAGGCGGCCGGGATTGCGGGGTTTGCCGTCCTGCACCCATTTCTCGCGGCTTTGTCCGCCCTTCCAGGCCCGCGTGGTGAAGCCGAGCACTTCGACTTTCACCGCGCAGCGTTCCAGGGTGCGGGCCAGGATATCGCCGCACATCGCCGCCACGGTGATCGGCCGGCCGCGCATCGAACCCGAGTTGTCGATCAGCAGGCTGACCACGGTGTCGCGGAAATCGGTGTCCAGTTCGCGTTTGAAGGACAAGGCCAGCAGCGGGTTGGTGACAACGCGCGCGAGGCGGCCAGCGTCCAGCATGCCCTCGTCGAGGTCGAACTCCCAGGCCCTTGTCTGTTGCGCGAGCAATCGCCGCTGCAGCCGGTTGGCCAGTTTGGAGATAACCCCTTGCATATGCTGCAACTGCTGATCCAGTTGCTGGCGCAGCCGCGCCAGTTCGTCGGCGTCGCACAGGTCCTCGGCATCGACTTCTTCGTCGA
>JAYUEJ010000313.1:0-1890 GCA_043739265.1 Rhodopila sp.
GGCGTTGCCGGCTACTATATGTATCTGCGCGCCGGCATGGCGCCGGGTGCCACGGTGCGTCCGGTGCTCGAAGCCATGGTTGCCCTGTCATTCGGCGCGTCGCTGATTTCGATCTTCGCCCGCCTCGGCGGCGGCATCTTCACCAAGGGCGCTGACGTCGGCGCCGATCTGGTCGGCAAGGTCGAGGCCGGCATTCCCGAAGACGACCCCCGCAACCCGGCCACCATCGCTGACAACGTCGGCGACAATGTCGGCGACTGCGCCGGCATGGCGGCCGATCTGTTCGAGACCTATGCGGTGACCATCGTCGCCACCATGCTGCTCGGCGCGATCTTCTTCAAAGATGCTGCGGCTGACGCGATGATGATGCTGCCGCTGCAAATCGGCGCGGTCTGCATCGTGACGTCGGTCATCGGCACCTACTTCGTCAAGCTCGGTGCGTCGAACAACATCATGGGCGCGCTTTACAAGGGCCTGCTGGTAACCGGCGTGCTGTCGGCGATCGCGATTGCCGGGGTGATTTCGCAAACCATTGGCTTCAGCGGCACGCTGCCGATGGTCAACACCACGGCCGGCGCCAGCGTTTCCGGCATGGGCCTGTTCGAATGCGCCCTGGTTGGCTTGGGCGTGACCGGCCTGCTCGTGTGGATCACCGAGTACTATACCTCCACTGAATACCGCCCGGTAAAATCCATCGCGCAATCGTCCACCACTGGCCACGGCACCAACGTGATCCAGGGGCTGGCGATTTCGATGGAAGCGACCGCGCTGCCGGTGCTGGTGATCTGCGTCGGCATCATCCTGTCGTACATGGTCGCTGGCCTGTTCGGCATTGCGGTGGCGGCGACCACGATGCTGGCACTCGCCGGCATGGTCGTGGCGCTCGACGCTTACGGCCCGGTCACTGACAATGCCGGTGGCATTGCCGAAATGGCCGAGCTACCCCCCGAAGTCCGCAAGGTGACCGACGCGCTCGACGCGGTCGGTAACACCACCAAGGCGGTGACCAAGGGCTACGCGATTGGTTCGGCGGGTCTCGCATCCCTGGTGCTGTTCGCGGCCTACACCGAAGATTTGAAGTTCTACTTCCCCAAGGTGACGGTCGATTTCACCCTGCAGAACCCCTGGGTTGTGGTCGGGTTGTTCATCGGTGGCCTGCTGCCGTACCTGTTCGCCGCAATGGGCATGACCGCGGTTGGCCGTGCGGCCGGAGCGGTTGTCGTCGAAGTGCGGCGCCAGTTCGCGGCGATGCCGGGGATCATGCTGGGCACCCAGAAGCCGGAATATGGCCGCGCAGTGGACATGCTGACCAAGGCTGCGATCAAGGAGATGATCCTGCCGTCGCTGCTGCCGGTTGCAGCGCCCTTGGTGCTGTATTTCGTGGTCAAGTCGGTGGCAGGGCAAGGGGCGGCGTTCAGCTCGCTCGGCGCCATGCTGCTCGGCACCATTGTCACGGGGTTGTTTGTCGCGATTTCGATGACCTCAGGTGGCGGCGCCTGGGATAACGCGAAGAAATACATCGAGGAAGGCCATCACGGCGGCAAAGGCTCCGACGCCCACAAGGCAGCGGTGACCGGCGATACCGTGGGTGATCCGTACAAGGACACCGCCGGCCCGGCGGTGAACCCGATGATCAAGATCACCAACATTGTGGCGTTGCTGCTGCTCGCGGCGTTGGCGCATATGGGCGGCTGATTTTCGGATCAGGCGCGACGAAAAGCGGCCCCGGGGGGAACCTCGGGGCCGTTTTGCTATTCGGCCGGGGAGAGTTCCAGGCGGCGTTCAACCCTATCCAGCCGATCCAGTACCCGATCGAACCGCGATCCGAGATCAACGCGCATCGCGACGATTTCATGTTCGAGTTGGCCGATATTCCGTTCAATCGCGCCC
>JAYUEJ010000314.1:0-5766 GCA_043739265.1 Rhodopila sp.
GTCGTAGGCCGGATGGGTGACGTATTCGGCATAGGCGGAATCGAGCACCAACAGCACCTCGGGCGGCAGGGCGGCGCGAAACCGGGCGATCTCATCGGCTGGCAGCATCGATCCGGTGGGGTTGTTGGGATTGGCGATGAACATCAGCCGCGTGGCCGGGGACACAGCGGCCAGCATCGCGTCCAGATCGGTGGTCAGGTTCCGTTCGGGGACCTTGATGACCCTGCTGCCGGCATAGGTTCCGGCGATGTAGTAGATGGAAAAGCCATGCGCCGACATGACGATGTCGCGTCCGGGGCCGCCGTAGGACAGGCAGAACTGATACAGCAGGTCGTCCGATCCGGCGCCGCAGACGATGCGTTGGGGATCCAGGCCCCAACGTTTGCCGATCGCCTGGCGCAGCTTGCCGGCGCCGCCGTCGGGATAGCGATACGATCCCTCGGCCGCCGCGACGATCGCCGCGCGGGCGGACGGCGGCACACCGAAGGCACCCTCATTCGAAGACAGTTTCACGGTCCGGTTGGCGCCGAACAATTCGGACTCGCCGGCGACATAGGGGTGGATCGTCAGGATTTCCGGGCGGGGCGACGGGCTGGTCATCGTGCAACGCCCCCGACCGGCATCGCATAGCTGCCCAGCACGATCGGCCGGCGCAGGACGGTCCCCATGTGAAGGAGCCGCGGATCATCGTCGGACAGGTAGCCCTCGACCTCAACCAGCACGTTGGTGACAGGCGATCCCTGCTGGCGCCCCAGCACCATGGTCTCGGGCTTCAAACCCAGCGCCGACAATTCGCTCGACAGCCGCGTTCGGCTGACATCGCCATCGCATTCCAGGCCGAGGAAGGACCCATCGTCCTGACTGGCGTCCGGCGGCGTGGAGGCGACGACGATCGCCTGCGCGGCCGGCGCCCCATCCGGGCGAGGCTTCCAGAACGGCAGGCGGCCGATAATGTGCAGGCGGGGTTCATGATGCAGCAGGGCGACCCACCAATTGTCGCTTTCCGACGGATACGGCAGCACCGCGACGGACGCGAACCCTTGGCTGACATCGACCAGCGCCTGTCCGGCACTCGCATAGCTGCGCAGCGGAGTCAGCGCGCCGAAATGCTCGCGCGCCAACTGCGTCAGCAACGCTCCGTGATCGCCATCGCAGACCGCGAGCGAAAAGCCGCCTTGCATCGACGTTGTGCCGGCCAGCAGTTCCCGCCAGATGCGGACCAGTGACACTGGCGGCAACGAGCCCCGATGGCGGCCAAGCAGGCGCCGGATGATGGAGGCTTCGCGTCCCGGCCGGAACGCCGCCGGCTTGCCGGAGCGCGCGACATATTCGACGATCTCGGCGCGCTGGATGAGCAAATCGTGGACCGCGTCATCGATCCGGTCGAGTTCGGCGCGCAGTGCAGGCAGGCCGCCGCTGCGCCAGCCATCCGGCGGAGACGGTGCCTCCTTACCGGTGGCGGGCGCGTCATCGACTGTTGAAACGGAACTGGACATCATTCTCGCCGTGAGGGGATGGCAGACTTAGCGGATGCGCATCGCTCTGCAAACCCATTCGCCCATGGTAGCGAGGGAAATCGGGGAGTTGGCGTGCCACGGCAGTCGTCGGTTTCGGATCCGGCGACCGCTTGTGTGACAGATCCGGGGTGCGAAAGGCCTGCATTCCACGCGGATGCGCGCCGATAACCGCAGATCGGCGTTTCTCCACCACCACTGGGATGCTTTGGCCGAGTGAGCGCGGCAGGCTGTGTCTTTATCCGCAATCATCGGGGTTTATCGGGGTTCATTCGCGATAAATCAGTCCCTTTACGCATCCTGTGCGGACGGCCAGGAGCCGCCAGGCCGATCATGCGGCGGTTGAAACGCTATTGGTCCTGCTCAAAGCGTTGCGTCGTGACGAGATCTCCGGTTCTCCCGGCTGGCCTGCAATGGTGGCGGATCAAACAGCCCATGTCAGGGTAATCGGGTGAATAAACAAAGTTGAAGCGCCAAGGTCGCCAAGGTCGCCAAGACGCCAGGACGGACTGATGAATGAGCATCGGGCGGGCCACGGGGGCGGTTTAACCCGGCCAGGCCTCGGTTCGACGGTGAACGGGGTATTCTGGGGGTTTTCTTGGCGTCCTTGATGTTCCGGCTCCCTGCTTCACCCGATTGCCTTGCCCCGTTGCGAGCAACGGCCGCAGGCTCTATTTAATCGCCGCGATGGATCAGCCAGCCACACGCACCGACCCGGCCCATTCCTACAGCCATACCCACGTCACGTTCGACGAGGGGATCGCGCTGGAATGCGGCACGACCTTAAGCCGTCATACGGTCGCATATCGCACCTATGGCACGCTGAACGCCGACCGTTCCAACGCCGTCCTGGTCTGCCATGCGCTGACCGGGGACCAATACGTCGCGGAGGAGCACCCCATCACCGGCAAGCCCGGTTGGTGGGAGACGGTTGTCGGGCCGGGCCGACCGGTGGATACGGATCGCTTTTTCGTCATCTGTCCCAATGTCCTGGGCGGCTGCATGGGCAGCACCGGGCCGCTCAGCAATCGCGAACGGCAGGATGGAACGACGATCGACGAACCCTGGGGCACCGATTTTCCGCCGGTCACGATCGGCGACATGGTGCGCGCCCAGAAACGCCTGATCGAGTACCTGGGAATCGAGCGGCTGTTCGCGATCCTCGGTGGCTCCATGGGCGGCATGCAGGTGCTGCAATGGGCGGCGTCTTATCCCGATGCGGTGTTCGCGGCGTTGCCGATCGCCACCGCGTCATACCATACCGCCCAGAACATCGCCTTTCATGAGGTCGGGCGTCAGGCGATCTTCGCCGATCCTGACTGGCTGAATGGCCAGTATTGGCGCACCGGGCGCATCCCCGCCCGCGGTTTGGCGGTGGCCAGGATGTGCGCCCATATCACGTATCTGTCCGAGGAAGCGCTGACCCGGAAATTCGGCCGCCGGCTGCAGAACGCGCCGAAGGACAGCACCGAGGCGATCAACCTGTTCGGCGAGATGTTCGAAGTGGAAAGCTACCTGCGCCACCAGGGCAGCACGTTCGTGCAGCGGTTCGACGCGAACAGTTACCTGACCATCACCCGGGCGATGGACTATTTCGATCTGGCCGCCGATTGCGGCGGCGATCTGATGGCGGCGTTCAAGGGGTCGCGCACGCGGTTTCTGCTGGCGTCATTCACCTCCGACTGGCTGTTTCCGACCACCCAAAGCCGATCGGTGGCGCGGGCGCTGAACCGGGCGGGCGCCAACGTGTCGTTCGTGGAATTCCCGACCGACAAGGGGCACGACGCGTTCCTGCTGGAGGAGCCGGATTTTCATCGCACCCTGGCAGGATTCCTACGGGGCTGCGCGTTGCATGCCGGGTTGGACCTTGGCGCATGACCACGCTGGATCCGGTGCGCTTCCTTGCCAAGAACATGCGGGTCGATCTGGCGCTGATCGCCGGCATGATCGCGCCCGGGTCGCGGGTGCTCGACATCGGTTGCGGTGACGGGACGCTGATCGACCACCTGTTTCAGACCAAAAATTGCGACGCTCGCGGCATCGAGCTCGACATGGCGGAAGTGACCCGAGCGGTGGCGCATGGATTGCCGGTGATGCATGGCGATGCGGATACGGATCTGGCGTATTATCCCGACGGGGCGTTCGACTATGTGGTGCTGTCGCGGGCCTTGCAGGCGGTGGAGCGGCCGCGGGCGGTGTTGCAGCAGATGCTGCGAATCGGCACGCGCGCTGTCGTCAGTTTCCCGAATTTCGGCCATTGGCTGATACGCTGGCAGCTTTTGTACACGGGCCGCATGCCGATGAACGCGACCTGGGACCGGCCGTGGCACGAGACTCCGAACATCCACCCCTGCACGATCCTCGATTTCTTCGTCCTGTGCGAGGAAGAGGGCTATGTCGTGGAGCGGTGGCTCGCCGCAGACGATGGCGGCCGGCGTGCGCCGTGGCGGCGTTTCTCGCGGTTGGCCAATGTGTTCGGGGAGCAGGGTGTGTTCTTGCTGCGGCGCCGATAGGGACAGGCCGATGCCGCTGAGCGGATCGCGGCGGACGGAGGCGCTTGCGGGGGAGCTGCCCCGCCGCCGCCCGTGGTGGTTTCGCCTCGCGCTTGTGGTTTCGCTGCTGATTCATGGTGCGGTCGGTTTGCTGCTGCTTGTGACGATCCGGCGCGACGGCAAGCCGGAATTGCTGCCGCCGCCTTCTTCCGTGACGATGGTGTTCGAAAGCGGCCGTAAGAGCGGCCCGACGCTGCCTGATCCGGCGTTGCAGGCAACCCCATCGGCGCCACCGTCGTTGCAAACGCCGCCGTCGGAGGAAACCCCGCTGCCGACTCCGCCGTTGCCGCCCGCACCGGCGGCTCCCCCGGTCGAGGTGTCACCGCCACCGCAAGCGGCGGAACAGAAGCCGGTTCGGCAACCGCCGAAGCAGCCCGGGCCATCACTGGCTGTCGGGCCGGCGCCTCGGCCGTCGGCCCCGCCGAAGCCATCGGATTTCCCGGCGCCAACGAATTTCAACTTTGGCACACCGCCGCCCGCATCACCGTCGCTCGCCCGGACGCGATCCAGAACGCATATTCCGGGGACCATCGACATGTCGCTGGGTCCGGCATCGAAGGGAACGGCTGACCCGACTCCGTTTTCGGAGCGAGATCAGGATGCGGCGGCGGCTGACTGGCGCAACGCTTTGAGCCGGTGGGTCGCCGACCACGCCTACTATCCCGAACAGGCACGCCGTGAGGCGGAGGAAGGCGACGCGAAGGTCCACGTCGTCGTAGAGCCGAACGGGCGGGTTAAAATGGTCGAGCTGATCGGTAAATCAGGGTCGATGTGGCTGGATCTGGCGTTGCTGTCGCTGTTCCGCGATCGGCACATTCCGCCGCTGCCGCCAGGCGAGAAGGATACGATCGAATTCAACTTTACGATGCACTACGTGCTCATACGGCCGCGTTGAAGTGTTGGGGTGGGGAACCGGGGCGTTCATGCCTGGCCAATGCCTGAGCCGCCGCCGCGTGAAGCAGGGCAATCGGGTGAATAGGCAAAGTTGAATCGCCAAGGTCGCCAGGAATGGCTGACGAATGAGCATCGGGCCGGCCACGCCTCGGTGTTCGACGGTGAACACGGTATTCCGGGGTCTTCCTTGGCGGCCCGTCTGATTCCTTACCCGCCAGACGTTCACCGTCTCGTTTGGGGCAGCAGCAGGCCGGGCGCGACACTCTCAAGTTGATTCTGATCCGCCGGGCGTGCGCCAATCATCTCATTGTACTTGCGTAATTTATCGTTATGAATTAATCATTAATTTGTATAATGGCGGATTAAAATCGATAATTGGGGTTATTTATGACTGGTATCAAAACTAAATTGTCTCATGGGCCGCACTCCGGCCACGGCAACACCAATCCTGATTGGGATACCCAAACCGGATTCGATAACCCGGGCAGCGCCGACAACGTCTCTTTTCTGCCGGACCTGTGGCAGGCTGCGAGCGGTTCCAGGCCGGGCGGGGCAAGTGGCACCGGGACGACCGTCACATCAGCCTCGGTGACCACCGTGACGACCACTTCGTCACCATTGACGGTCAACATCACCTGGGATTCGAGTGTCGGTGCCGCGCCGTCCGGGGTCACCGCCGGCGTGATCGCTGCCGTAAAGTATCTGGAGAGCCAATTTTCCGACGCCGTCACCCTCAATATCGCCGTCGGCTACGGTGAGGTCGGGGGAACCGCGCTGGGCAGCTCCGCCCTCGGGGAGAGCCAGTC
>JAYUEJ010000315.1:0-5760 GCA_043739265.1 Rhodopila sp.
GCGCTGCTGGCGGTCGATCCGGATTTCGGCATGGCGCACTGCCTGAAGGGTTACCTGTTCCTGATGGGCTTCCGAGCCGATGCCAACGGTGCCGCCCGCGCGGCCCTGGCAGAGGCTCGGCGGTGCCCCGGAACGGCTCGTGAGGTGGCGCATACCGAGGCGCTGGGGCACTGGATCGACGGCGACCCGGAACGCGCCGTGGCGGTGTGGGACCACATTTTGCTCGATCATCCGCATGATCTGTTGGCCTTCCGGCTGGCGCATTTTGTCAATTTCTGGAGCGGGCGAGCGGACGCGATGCTGGCCTCGGTGCGGTCGGTCGAACGGCACTGGAGCGACGCGCTGCCCGGGTTCGGCTCGATACTGGGCTGCCGCTGTTTCGCGCATGAAGAGGCGGGGTATTACCTGGAAGCCGAACTCGCCGGCCGAGAGGCGATCCGGCGCGACCCGACCGACCTGTGGGCCGCGCATGGGGTGGCGCATGTGCTGGAGATGACCGGGCGGCACCTGGAAGGCATCGGCTGGGTGGAGGACCTGCAATCCCGTTGGGACGGCACCAACAACCTGAAGCATCATCTGTGGTGGCATCAGTCGCTGTATCATTTGGAGTTGGGCGATTTCGCCAGTGTGCTGTCGCTGTACGATTCCGGGTTCCGCGATCTTGCGGCGCCGCTGACCGAAATGGCGCCCGACCTGTATATCGACGTGCAGAACGCCGCGTCGATGCTGTTCCGGCTGGGGCGTTGCGGCGTGCCGGTCGGGGACCGCTGGGTGGAACTGGCCGATAAGGCCGAGGCGCGGATCGGCGATTGCCAGTCGGCTTTCACATTGCCGCACTGGATGATGGCCCTGGCGGCGACCGGGCGCGATGCGGCGGCGCAGTCGATGCTGTCCGGCATGCGGGATTTCGCGGCGGGACGGCAGCCACTGGCCGCGTTGGTGCGGGATATTGCGTTGCCGGTGACGCAGGCGGTGCTGGCGAACGGGCAGGGACGGCACGCCGAGGCGGTGGCGCTGATGCGCCCGGTGCTGGGGGAGATGAACCGCATGGGCGGCAGCCACGCCCAGCAGGACGTGCTGGAGCAGGTGTTTCTGGATTCCGCCCTGAAGGCCGGCCAGGAACGGGATGCTCGGATGGTGCTGCAACGTGTCGCCGGGCGGCATCCCCTGCCGCCGGCGCGGCGGCGTGGTTACGCGATGGCGGCGCCGCTGCTGGGTGCCGGCGGCTGACGTTCCGCTACCGGCGGTTAGTTCGGGGGGGCGGCGTCATGCTCCAGCGACCCCGGGTCTAACGCCACGACTTCGATCGTGAACTCGTCGGTGTCGGGTGGTTCCAACCTCATGTCGGACAGGTCGCCGACGAACACCGGTTTGCCCTCAAGGCCGAATTCGAACGCGGCGTCACAGGCGGCGGGGTCGGTGGTGCCGAACAGCCGCTCGATCCCGGCGTAGTCGCGATGCGGGGCGACGCCGATCGTGCGGGCCCAGGCCTCCAGATCGTGCAACAATTTGCGGGCGTAGCTGGGTTCGACCGGGACCATGGGGGTCAGGATCGACATGCGATCCACATAGCCGGCGAATTCGCGGTCGCCGAGCGGGCGGATGAACACGTCCTTGATGCCGAGGGCGAGCGTGTCGAGCAGGAACACCGCCGTGGTGACGTTGTACGGCGTCGCCCCGCGCGCCAGCACCAGCGAGCCCATGCCGGTGCCAAACAGGCCGCTGGACAGCAGGCAGTGCTGGATGGGGGTAGCCACGGCGAGGCGAATCTGGCCGGCGGTGCTACCGGTCTCGATGTCCGACTTGCGCTTTTGCGCAACGATGGTTTTGCGGCGCTGGGCCTTGGCGGCGCGACGGACCGCGATGTTTTGTGCCATGGGGGAGTCCTCCGGCGGATAAGAGAAGCGCCACTATATCTGGTGTTGATTTGGATATCCAGACCGATATGTATGAATTTTGGGGATAACCCGGTTTGTTCGAACTGGCATGCCGATTCGATCCGTATAGCGGCGTGGGTGGCGTTGCCAGCGTGGCCGGTGTTCGGTTCACGCGCCCGGGGCAGGCGGCCGCGGTGGCCGTATCGCCGGGCGTGGGCTGGTGGTGAAATGGTTAATAGCGTACCGGTCAGACTCGATATAGCAGGACCCGGATATCAGGACGGCAGTGCCGCAGGATCGAATGGAAGCGCCGTGTCAGCCCGCCGGGGGAACGGTCTGGTGTGGCCGTCCGGATCGTGCAGCAGTGCCATGGAGCCGGCGGTCAGGCGGCGGGATACGGGCGCCGTATCGCCTCGGTTCGGCATCAGACGGCGAGTTCGAAATCATCCGGCAGCGTTTCGCGCGTCTCGGCCCACCAGGCCTTGAACCGATCTGGCGCGGCGGCGAGCGATAACGACGCGTTGACCAGATCGGAGGTGTTTGTCAGCCCCAATCGCTCCCCGGCCGCGCGCAATATCCCTGGATCGACCCGCACGCTGATCTTCCGCGACCGCGCGCCCGTCACCGCGCCGGCCAACCTCAATTCGGCGAGCGCAGAGGCGTCTGCCCGGTCGAAATGTTCAGGCCGTGGTGCGGTGGCAGTGTTTGTTTCGGGGCGCTTGGTCTGGCGCGGTGTCACGGGCCGGGCCGATCGATTGGTTGCTGGCATGCCGCCCTGTTATGTCGGACATTATAGTAGGTAAATGTCTGACATTTGCCCAGGATCGCTATCGACAGGCGACGCTTCCAGTCACCGTGAAAGTATTGCAAGCGGGCGCTCAGCGTCAGGTATCGATCGTTCTTCGGTTTTATACGCAACCCGGAGCCGGGTCTTCGGCCGCATCCAGCGTGTCGCCGTCGGAGACCGCGGCTTGTGTGCCCAGGCGCATCAGCAAAGCCCTCGCGCGGGCTGGAGTCGTGCGCGATCCCCGAGCGGTGAAATAGCGCTCTGCTTCGGCCCGCGCGCCGACCCGGGCCGCGACGGCCGTGGCCACGAAAAGGTTCATGCTGATCCCGGACTCCGCCGCCTGGCGCATCGCGGCATCCTTGAGGTCTTCAGGGAGCCAAATCTGGATTTTCGCGTTGCTCATCGTCTGATCCTTTTGACCAGGGGGCCGGGGCGTTGTGTCTGGAATCCAAAGCGTGCGCCGGCGTCCCGGATATCTTTCAGGTTGAACGTGGCGACGGCGTCCGCCTGCCCGTGGATCGAACGCTGGCCGGGAGCGGGCATGCCAGTTTCGGAAAACGTCTGCCCTGCTTGTCCGATCAGCGTCTATCGACTTGCTCCGGCTATGACGGTGAGACAATCACTCCCCGGCTTCAAGCTCATCGATAAACCCTGAAATCACGTCCAGCCCCTTGTTCCAGAACGCCGGTTCCGACGCATCCAACCCGAACGGCGCCAGCAATTCCTTGTGCCGCTTGGTGCCGCCCGCCCGCAGCATATCCAGGTATTTTGCCTGGAAGCCCGGATGTCCTGACTGAAACACCGCGTACAGCGCGTTCACCAGGCAGTCGCCGAACGCATACGCATAGACGTAGAACGGCGAGTGGATGAAGTGCGGCACATACGACCAGAACACGCTGTATTCCGGGGTGAATTCGAACGCCGGCCCCAGGCTTTCCGTTTGCACCTGCATCCAGAGTTCGCCGATCCGTTCCGGCAGCAGTTCGCCCTTCCGGCGTTCGTCGTGCAGCAGGGTTTCGAATTCGTAGAATGCCACCTGCCGGACGACGGTGTTCAGCATGTCCTCGACCTTCGAGGCCAGCATCAGGCGGCGCTGCGCCGGACCGGCGGAGTCCAGCAACGACCGGAACGTCAGCATCTCCCCGAACACGCTGGCGGTTTCCGCCAGGGTCAGCGGGGTGCCGGACATCAGGCCGCCTTGCGGGCCGGCCAGCACCTGATGCACGCCGTGGCCGAGCTCGTGCGCCAGGGTCATCACGTCGCGCGTCTTGCCATGATAATTCAGCAGCAAATATGGATGCACGCTGGGCACCGTCGGATGCGCGAAGGCGCCGCCCGACTTGCCCGGGTTCGGGCGGGCATCGATCCACGGCTTGTCGAAGAAACGCTGTCCCACCGAGGCCAGCTCCGGGCTGAACGCCCCATAGGCATCCAGCACCTGTTTCCGGGCGGCGGGCCAGGTGATCAGGCGGTCGTCGTCGTTCGGCAGCGGCGCGTTGCGGTCCCAGTGCTGCAGTTTGTCCAAACCCAGCCATTTGGCTTTCATTTGGTAGTAGCGGTGGGAGAGGCGCGGATAAGACTGCCGCACCGCGGTCGCCAGGGCATCGACGACCTCATCTTCCACCATATTGGCGCGATTTCGGAAACTGGTGGGACGGGCGTGGTGGCGCCAAGTGTCCTCGATCTCCTTGTCTTTCGCCAGGGTGTTGGTGATCAGGGAGAACAGCCGGATGTTGTCGCCGAACGCCGCTCCGACGGCCTTGCCAGCTTCTTCCCGGACCGAGCGGTCGCGGTCCGACAGTTTGTTCAACGTGTCGCTGACGGTCAGTTTTGCGCCGTTGAAGTCGATCCGCATGGCGGCGACGGTTTCGTCGAACAGGCGCGACCAGGCGGCGTTGGCGGTCAGGTCGCGCTCATGCGTCAGCTTTTCCAGGTCGTCGCTGAGCTGGTGCGGGCGGAACACCCGCAGGTCGCGCAGCCAGGGGCGATAGCGGGCCAAAGCGGGGTTGGAGAATTTCGCTTCCAGCACCGCGTCGTCCACGCGGTTCAGCTCCAGCGAGAAGAAGATCAGGTCGCTGCTGATCGCGGTCACGCGTTCGTTCACGGTCTGGTAAAACTGGCCGATCACCGGATCGCTGGAATCGCCGGCGAACAGAAGCTGGGCGTAGGAGGCGACGCGGCCGAGGATGTCCTGGATACGCTCATAGTCGGCGATCACGGCGGCCAGCGCGGCTCCGGTCAGGGTCGCCAATGTCCCGGCATGCGCCAGGGCGAAGGATTTCGCCGCGTTTTCGGCGCGTGCGAGGTCCGCCGTGATGTGCGGGCTGTCGGGTGAAGCGTAAAGATCGGACAAGTCCCAGGCCGGAAGAGTCTCCGACTGGGCGGCGCTCGCGTCATTCATTGTGGATTTCGTGTCCCTGGCCTGCTGCATCATTGTGTCATGTATGCCAGGAAGGGCCGACATCAAAGGGTCGCCTGATTGCGTTGGCCCGCCTGATTGGTTTCTGGCTGATTGGTTTCTGCCTGATGGGCGACGGGGCCTGATGGGCGACGGGCCTGATGGGTGACCGGCATTGGAGGATGCGTGCAAAGCTACCCGGCATGGCCGAATCTGGCCTCTATGATGTTTGCCCTGGCTCGGGGCTGGCCGAACAAGCCGATGTTGCGGGCCTGGCGGGACGGCGCGTGGTACGGCATCACCTGGGGCGAGTTCGGCCGCATGACGGCGTCTTGCGCGCGACAGTTGCGTGCGGCGGGGGTTTCGGCTGGCGACCGGGTGCTGCTGTGCATGGAGAACCGGCCGGAATTCCCCATCGCCGAGGTGGCGTTGATGGCCATCCGAGCGGTTCCGGTTCCGGCGTACACGACCAACACGGTGAATGACCAGGCGCATCTGCTGCGCGACTCGGGGGCGCGGGTGGCGATCGTTTCGTCCAGCGCGCTGGCGGACCGGCTGCTGGCGGCGGCGGATACGGTGTCCGGGCTGGACCTGCTGGTGATGATCGATGGCGCACCCGACGGTGCGGCTCCGGACGATGGCGTTTCGGGCGATGGCCGGGCGGCCGGCGACCGTCGCATGCCGCGGGTGATCCCGTG
>JAYUEJ010000316.1:0-17280 GCA_043739265.1 Rhodopila sp.
CCGATGGCCGCCACGGTCATCAGCCATCGCCTGGCGATCCCCCACCAGATCCACGCCAGAACGCCCAGCAGCAGCACCAGCGGAATGCCGAGATGTCCGAAGAAACTCATGCCATAAACAGCGGTGATGAACGATACGTCACTGTTTTGGAATTGTTTTCCGGCTTGATCGGCCGCCAGCACGGTGGCCGCGGGGTGCAGCAGGAAGTTGACCCAGCCATAGACCAGGACCGCGGCGATGGTGAGGATAATACGCACTTGGATACCCCGCGCCGGGCCTTTCCCGATGGGCACGAGGGCATTGAATGCGTTCATCACTCACTCCTGGCGGTCGGTGCTAATCGGGTGCCGGGTTTCCGTCCGCCGCCGTAACCGTGCGATCAAGTAATAGCTTATCTTGTCCGGACTATCCAGGCCCGACTGGTTTCATGAAAGCGGGAACAGCTTCGACACCAAACACCCGGTCACGCCGGCAGCGACAGCGCATAGGTGGTCGTCGCGTGCGAGATCAGCCGGCCGGTGGATTCCTCGGTAATTCGCACCTCGGCGGTGAACAGCCGCCTGCCCCCCCGCAGCGGCGTCGCCACCGCGATCAGCGGCAGGATCATGGCGGGGCGGAGGAAATTGATCGTCAGATCGACGGTCACCGCCGCTTCGTCGCGCCGAGCGGCGAGGATCAGGGCATAGGTGGCGACATCGGCCAGGGCGAACTGGATCGGACCGGCGACACTGCCGCCCGGGCGAGTCACATGCTCCCCTTCGCGCAGCCGAACGGCACCGCGTTGCGGGCTCGCTTCGATCACATCAATGTTGAACAGGGGTACCAGCGGCAACCCTTCCTCGATATGCTTTCTGATGTGGTCCAAAGTCCAAAGCCTGTCCGGTGCGTCCAAACCTGCCATCCTGTCATCCGATCCAATGCGTAGCCTCACGCTACAGGCTACCGTCCGCGCTTCACAACATGGAGAATGCTACCCATGCCGTTCAAGGTTCAGGTCGGCCCGCCGCAGATCGCCATTCATCAGGCCATGACGGTTCTGGTGACCGAGTCCGATGGACAGATCAACTGGCCCAGCGACAAGGGTTTGTATTTCTTCGACACGCGGCTGATCAGTGCCTGGTCGGTTTACGCCAACGGCACGCCGTGGGACCTGCTGAACGGCGGCGCGGTGAACTTCGATGCCGCGCGCATCTTCCTGACCAACCAGGCCTTCCTTACCGAGGACGGTCCGATCGGACGGCAGACGCTGGCATTCGAGATCGCCCGGGTGGTGGACCAGGGCCTGCACGAAGACCTCGATCTGACCAACTACAGCCAGAAGCCGGTGCGGTTTAATCTCGAGATCGCAATGCGGTCCGACTTCGCGGATGTATTCGACGTCAAGTCCGGGCGTGATATTCGCCGCGGCCACATCACCTCCGATTGGTCGGAGGCGCGCCAGACGCTGCGCACGACATACCGGAACGCCGATTTTTCGCGCTCCGTCGCGGTTGCCGTGGGCCGCGGCGATTCAGCCGCCGTCGTCGCCAATGGCCGCCTGAGTTTCGAGGTGAAGTTAGCGCCGGGCGGGCGTTGGCATTGCTGCCTGTTGTATGCATTTTCCGATGGCGACAAGCATTACCATGCGCCGACCGCCTGCGCGGAGCATGCGGATTCCGCCCCGCAGGCACAGGCGCACCGGGACTGGCGGTTGACGGTGTTGAAATTGCGAACCAGTAACGAGGAGTTCTACCGGTTCTACCATCAGGCCATCGACGACATGGCATCGTTAAGATTGCCGATCGAAGGCACCGGCCACATGGAATTCCTGCCCGCCGCCGGCCTGCCCTGGTTCATGGCTCCGTTCGGCCGCGACAGCCTGATCGTTTCGTTACAGAACATTTTGGTCTATCCCGAATTCGCCCGCGGCTCCCTGGAAGTGCTCGGGCGCTGGCAATGCAAGGAACGCGACGACTTTCGCGACGCCGAACCCGGCAAGATCATGCACGAACTGCGGTATGGCGAACTGGCCCATTTCAAGCTGATCCCGCACACCCCGTATTACGGAACCGCCGATGCAACCCCGTTGTATCTTGTCACGCTGCATGCCGCGTGGCGGGCGACCGGCGATCAGGCACTTCTGGAAAAGCATCTTCCGCATGCCGAGGCGGCGCTTGACTGGATCGACAATCATGGCGATCGCGACGGCGACATGTTCCAGGAGTATCAGACTCGCTCGCCGGTTGGATATGAGAACATGGCGTGGAAAGACGCCGGCGATTCCATGACTTATGCGGATGGATCGCCGGTGCAAGGTCCCAAGGCTCTGTGCGAATTGCAGGGCTACGTCTATGACGCCTGGGTGCGCACGGCGGAGGTGTTCGATGCACTGGGGAAACCTGACCGCGCGACAGCATTGCGGACGAAAGCCGCGGCTTTGTTCAAGAAATTTAACGAAGATTTCTGGGATGAGGAGACCGGCTTCTACGCCTATATGCTGGACGGCGAAAAACGAAAAGTCATGACGGTGGCGTCCAATCCCGGCCATTTGCTGTGGTCCGGTATCGTGCCGGCAGACCGGGCGGCGCGGGTCGTGGCGCGTTTGATGGCGCCGGATATGAATTCGGGCTGGGGCATCCGCACCCTGTCCAGCAAGCATCCCGCGTATAACCCGTATTCCTACCAAAACGGCTCCGTCTGGCCGCACGACAACAGCCTGATCGCACTTGGTTTCAAAAATTACGGTTTCAGCACCGAGGCCGGGCACATCGCGCGCGACATCAGCGAGGCAGCCAGCCATTTCCTGCTGAACCAGTTGCCTGAACTTTACGCCGGCGTCGCCCGCAACGGCGGCAATTTTCCGGTGCAGTATCTCGGCGCGAACGTGCCCCAGGCCTGGGCCGCCGGTTCCTGCTTTGCGCTGCTGCAGGCGATGCTCGGTATCCAGCCGGATGCGCCGAACGACACACTGTATGTCGATCCCTACCTGCCGGAATGGTTGCCGGACGTTACGCTACTGGATCTGCGCCTGGGGCGTCGGCATCTGGATATCCGCTTCCATCGCGACGGCGGCAAAACAACCTGGCAGGTGCTTCGGGGAGACGCAAAATCCGTCGTCTATCGCAGCACCGTCGCGGCGCGGGAAGCTTTGTGTCGCGTACCGGAATCTTGAGGTTCTACCAAAGCCGGCGGACGCCATAGGCATCGAACCGCTGTTCGTTCGATATCAAAACCATGTCTTCAAGGATGGCTTGCGCCACCAGCATGCGATCGAAGGGATCCTTGTGTGGACCTGGCAGTGTTCCGGCGGACTGTCCATGCGCAAAGCTGATCGGTAGCGGAACAAAGTCCTGCGCGGCAAGAACAGTCGCAAGGTCGGTGGCGATTGTCGCCGCTCCTGGCAGCTTGCCAACGCGGACTTTCGTCGCGATCTCCCAGGCCGAAGCAGCGCTCACGAAAACAATGTTGGTGGTGTCAGCGATCTCGGTGCGGGCCAGGATCGAAAGCGCGGCATCGCCCGCGAGCCACCAAAGAAACGCATGGGTATCGAGCAAAAGGTTCAACCCAATTGCTCCCACGCGGCAAGTTCGTCCTCTGGCAAGGGATCGAAAAACGCGGGGCTGACCGAAACGATACCGCGCAGCGCGCCGAATTGGCGTTTTGGCATAACGGGTTCATAGGGAACGAGTTTCGCGATCGGTTTCTTGCCGCGTGCCAACACGATCTCCTCGCCTGCCTCGACGCGAGCGAGAAGCTGTGAGAGCGTGGTTTTGGCGGTATGGATGGTCACGGTTTCCATCATTATCTCCTGGCTAATTTAAGTTAGCTAATTACAGCGGGCGGGTCAAGGTGCAGCGGACGCACGTTATGTTCGCCCGAACGTCGCAAAGGGAAATCGGCCATGAAAATCACCAGCTTCGAGGCGACCACGCTTCGCATCCCCGAGGACGATCCGCTGGCCAACATGCCGGAGGAAGCCGGCCGCACCCGCCCGGTCGTCATCCTGCGCCTGCGCACCGACAGCGGCATCGAGGGCATCGGCGTGACCTTCTATGGCGGCCGGATGACCGGTAGCCTGCGCGTGGCGGTGGAGGAGCTGGCCGAATTGACGATCGGCGAAGACCCGCTGCGGATCGAAAAAATCGTCGCCAAACTGCGCGCCGGCACCGGCGATTCCTGCGGCCCGGGCGGAATTTTCACCCTGGCGCTATCGGCGATCGACATCGCGCTTTGGGACATCAAAGGCAAAGCACTCGACCAGCCGCTATGGAAGCTGCTCGGCGGGCACCGGGATCGCGTGGCGACCTATGCATCGGGCTCGCTGCGTCGCGGCCTGACGGACGACCAGGCGCAACGGGCGGCGCAGATCCTGGTGCAGAAGGGTTTCACCGAAATGAAAACCCAGATGGCGTTGCCGGGCAATCCGACGCCGGCCGAGGAAGTGCGCCGCATCCGCGTGGTGCGGGAGGCAATCGGACCGGATATCAAGCTGATGTGCGACATCAACCAGCGCTGGCGGCCGGAGCAGGCGATCGATATCGGCAGCCGGATAGAAGATGTTGGGCTGTTCTGGCTGGAAGACGTTACGGCCGCCGACGACTATCAAGGTCTGGCACGCGTGACCGCGGCGCTGAAAACGCCAATCGCGGGCGGCGAGTATCTGTGGGGCATCGTTCCGTTCCGTCATATGATCGAGGCGCGGTCGGTCGATATCCCGATGATCGATATCTGCCGAGCGGGCGGGGTGACGCAGTGGATGAAGATCGCCGGGATGGCGGAGGCGTTTAATCTGCCTGTCGTCAGCCATGTCATGCCGGAAATACTGGTGCATCTGGTCGCCGCCTGCCCGAACGGGCTGACGGTGGAATACATGCCCTGGATGCTGGCGTTGTATGAGGAAACGCCGGCCATCGAGAACGGACAACTTGTGCTGCCGAACAAACCCGGTCTTGGGTTGAAGTTCGACGAGAAAGCGGTGGCTGCGTTCAAGGCGTAACGACACCGAAGCGATTGCGGTTTGAAGAATCCGCCGCCAGTATTCGCCGCAACCGGCGCTCCTGCTCGGTCGCGCGGAACAAATAGGTCGCCGTCGCGGCAAAGCGCCCGTGCGGGACATAGCCAAACCCGAGCAATATCTCACCGACAGTCCTGAAGGACTGGGCATCGGAGGCCTCAATGACGATGTCGGGCAACCATTCGGTGATCAACGCCCTGGCACCCTGCAGCACCGCGGCTTCGGCGCCCTCCACATCGACCTTCAAGAGTCCGATCGGGCCGGTTATCGCCAGGCTGTCCAGGCTTCTCACGGGAATTGGCCCGGCTCCGAACGACACCCTGGTGATGCCAAGATTGTTCGGCGGCCCTGGCTGCAACGATGCGATTCCATCGCTTTCGCCAATGGCGCAGCAGGCCGTCAGGACCTGGCTATCCAGACCATTGACGGCGAGGTTCATCTGCAACAACCGATGGTTCGCGTCGTATGGCTCGAACGCATAGACGGGGGCACCCATTACGGCACCGAAAAATACCGCGTGGTTGCCGATATTGGCGCCCACGTCGATGATCGCAGTGCCGGGCCAATACACCTCCCGGCATTTCATCAAAACATCCAGCTCATAGAATGTTCGACTTGTGCGGATTGCCACGGCCATGTGATCGGGATCGGGGTGCGTCCACAGTTCGATCCGCCGGCCCATGAAGGTAAAGATTTGCTGTTGCATGAACGAAGGTTAGGCGGTGAAGGTTAATTTATAGCTAACGGCGAGACGATAGTTGAGCCGTTTTTTGGGCCGCGACCCTCGCCCGATCGGCGCACCCGAGCGGACAGACAAAGGCGCGACAATACAGAGCGTTATTTCAATACCGCCAAAGCCGCGAGGCCTGCGGCGTAGGCCGTTATCAGAACACCAAGAATGCCCAACATGTAGGTCCTGGTTGGCAATTCGGCCAGCTTGTTGGTCATCTCAAGGCGGAGACCGGAGATGTCCCTGTTAACGTCAAACCGCACCGCGGCGAATTCCTGCTTCATCTCCGACCGCACCGCAGCGAATTCCTGCTTCATCTCCGAGCGTACCGCAGCGAATTCCTGCGTCATGTCCGACCGCACCGCAGCGGATTCTCGATCCAAACCCGAACACAAAGTGGCGACCTCTGCCCGGGTCGCCAAGTGTGGAATCGTCGAGGTCAAAGTCGCGTCGATCCGAATGATCATAGGCTCAAGCCGGGACAACAGTGACTTAACGTCCTGCATATCGCCTTCAAGCCGAGCAACTCGATCTTCCATGGGCAGTAGGTATGCCTCGCTTGTGGTCGATTCAATATAAAAATCAGCCATCGGTCATGCTTTCTGCATGAAGAATACTTACGTATGCCGACACGCATACTATGGCATTCTGAACCCGGCCCCTCGTCCGGCGGCCAACCCGGCAAGACCAACAGACTGATATATCGGTTTTCATCGCATCTATGATCCGCGCTCCCGGACAGCGCGCGGATCATAGACAGCAACTGGTTAACGAAAGGTTGAGAAACCCGCCCCTGTCAGCTTGGATCGGCGGTCAGGCCGGCGGCAGCCAGACCGGCCAGCGCCGCGGCCTCATCGTTGTCGGACGTATCGCCGGTCACGCCGACCGCGCCGATAATGCTGTTGTCGTCACCACGGATCAGCACGCCGCCGGCAACCGGGATCAGCGACCCGCCCACCGCATGCGTGACGGCAGCGATGAAATGCGGCCGCTCCTCCGCCCGCTTGCCCAGGGTGCGGGAGCCAACTCCCATCGTCAGCGCACCATAGGCCTTGCCGATCGCGATATCGGCGCGCCGCAGCGCGGTGCCTTCCTCGGCGGCAAACGCTTTCAGCACGCCGCGCGCATCCAGCACGACGACGGCCATCGGCGCCAATTTCTTCTCGCGCGCATAGGCCAGCGCCGCGGTGATCGCCGTTTGCGCCTTGGCCAGTGTCAGTTGTGTCATTGCGTGTTTTCCCAAAATCGAACGCCTACAGGAATAGCCCATCCGGATCGCCGTTGAACATGGCCCGACCGACAGCCTCAAAATGCGAGTCGCGCGACTGGATTTGCTGCGACAGCGTGTGGATATCGCGAAAGCGGCGCTCGAACGGCGTACCCCGGACGATCGCGGACGTGCCGGCCGCCTTAAAAACGTAGTCCGCGACCGCGACCGCAGTACCGATCGCGTGCGCACACCCCAGCCGCACGCGGACCCGGGCGCCCAGGTCGATCGGTGCGATATCGTCGGCGGCGGCCCAGACATCTTTCAGAATCTCGACAAGGTAGGCCCTGGCGGAGCCGAGGGAGGCCTCCTGCCGAGCGACATCGGCTTGCACGACGGGGCTGTCGGCGAGGCGTTGCAGGCCGCGCGGCGTTTTCTCGGCGGCCAATATTATGAACGCGTCCAGCATGGCCCGGGCGATGCCGAACGCGACGGCGGCCACGCCGACGGCATACAGACCCGGCATCGTGAAGGCGTATAGCGGACCGGTATCGCGGCGCAGCGCCGGATCCTCCCGCGTGCCGCTGTAGGCTTCGGGGACGAACAGGTCGGTGACGCGATAACCCTCCGACGCGGTGCCGCGCATGCCGATGGTGTTCCAGTCCTGGATCGGCTCGGCGTGCTGCTTGCGGAACAGCAGCGTGCGGATGGTCGGGCGGCCGAAGCGGTTCAGACGCAGCGACCCGTCCGCCTCGGTGACCTGACAATGCGCGCCCAGCCAGTTGGCCTGCCGGCTGCCGCTGGCGAAGTGCCATTCGCCAGTGACCCGATAGCCGCCGGGAACGGCCAGAGCCTTGTATTGATTGGGCGGCCCCCACGACACCCATGCCTGCGGATCGGTGAAGATCGCCCGTGCCGTTTCCAACGGCAGAAACGGCGCGATCAGGGCGGCGCTGTTGGCGACGAACAGGTTCCAGCCGACCGAACCATCGTGGCGGCTGACTTCCTCGATCGCATGCAGGTAGGTCCAGGGATCGAGCTGGTCGCCGCCCACCGATCGCGGCAGCAGCATGCGGGCCAGCCTGGCGTCGTGGATATGGGCTAAAAGCGGCTCCGGAATGGCCTGGCTGCGCTCGATCTCATCCGCCGCGGCGGCGATTTCCGGGCCCAGATCCCGCGCTCGGGCAACGGGATCGATGCCGTCGATGCCGTCGATGCCGAGACTGACGTGGTTCATGGGACGCTCCCTGCGTCTTGATCGCGCGATTACCCGCCCGCCGCGCTGAACCTGTCAATGTTCAGGGGTGGCCGGGCGGCTAAGCACAGCATGGTTTATTGAACGGAACGGCGGGTTCCGCTACCAATCATTGATATGCGCATATTGTCGATTTTGAGTGCTATCCTCCTGACCGCCGCGACGCCTGTTCTGGCGCAGGTGACGGTCGATCTGCACGCGCTGCAAGCGCTGCCGGAGCGCAAGGCAACAAGCATCGCCCCGCGCCCGGTGCCACAACGGATCGTGCCGGACACCCGGGTCGCGGTGACCCGCGTGGCACCCCTGGCCGCGCCAACGCCGACCCCCGTGCCCGCGTTACCAGACAGCGTTCCGGTTACCGCCACGATCGCACCGTTGGCTCCGGCGACATCCTCATCCGCATCGCCGCCACCGCCGCCGGTATCCGAAAAGACCATGACGGACGCCGCGCCGGCAATGGCCGGCGTGCGCCTGACATTCGCACCCGGCGAATCCGAGATCAGTCCGGCCGGCAATGCGTCCATCAAAAAACTGACGGATGCCACGCCGCCAACCGATGCGACCACGTTCAACGTGCTGGCGTACGCGCCGGGGAAGCCGGACGATCCATCCACCGCCCGCCGGATTTCACTGTCGCGGGCGATGGCGGTGCGCAGCGCCCTGGTCGCCGGTGGGGTTCCGTCCGCCCGTATTTTCGTGCGGGCACTGGGTGAGCAACATGGTGATGGTCCGCCCGACCGGGTGGACCTCAGCGTGACCGGTGCCCCGACTGGTGCCCCGACCGGTGCCCCTGCGAACACGGCGACCGCGCGATGACCCGCCCGTCCGGCTACCTGATCCGCATGCTCGTGTTCCTGATGTCGGTCGCGGTCGTCGCCGCATTGCTGTCGTCGGTGCTGATCACCGCATTCGACAACAACCCGCTGCTGAACAGCCTGATCCTGCTGATTCTGCTGCTGGGCATCGGCTGGAATCTGAATCAGGTGTTGCGGTTGCGGCCGGAAGTGACGTGGCTGGAAACCTACCAAACCTCCCGCAGCCGGCTGGCCGCCCTGCCCTCCCCTAAGTTGCTGGCACCAATGGCCAGCATGCTGGCTATGCGTGACGTCCAGGGGCGTGACGGTCAGGGGCGGGACGGCCAGGGGCGTGAAAGCGGCCGCCATTTCACCCTCTCGGCGACCGCCATGCGCAGTTTGCTGGACAGCATTTCCTCGCGACTGGACGAAAGCCGGGAGCTGTCACGTTATATGACCAGCCTGCTGATTTTTCTCGGTTTGCTGGGCACGTTCTGGGGCCTGTTGAAGACGGTCACCTCGGTGTCCGATGTGATCGGCGGCATGTCGCTGGGCAACGGCGACATGACCGTGATGTTCGACCAGTTGAAATCCGGTCTGGCCCGGCCGCTGGCGGGCATGGGCACCGCTTTCTCAGCCAGCATGTATGGGCTTGCCGGTGCACTGGTGCTGGGCTTCCTGGACCTGACCGCCGGCCAGGCACAGAACCGGTTCTTTAACGAGCTGGAGGAATGGCTGGCTGGCCTCACCCGCTTGTCATCCGGGGTCCTATCGGAAGGCGAAGGGTCGGTGCCGGTTTACGTCCAGGCGCTGCTGGAGCAGACGGCTGAGAACATGGAAGGCCTGCAGCAGATCCTGTCGCGGGACGAGGCCAATCGCATACAGGTCAACCAAACCGCCATGACCTTGAACGATCGGCTGGGTGCGCTGGCGGAGACGATGCGGGCCAGTCAGCAATTGATGCTGCGGATCGGCGAAAACCAATCGGCGCTGGGGCCCGCGCTGCAACGCCTCGGCGACCTGCAAGGCGGCGATGAGGCAAGCCGTGCCCATTTGCGCAACATTGAGGTCTATCTTCAGCGGCTGGTGGCGGAATCCGAGCAGGGACGCTCCCGCACGACCGCCGATCTGCGCAACGACTTGCGGCTGTTGACCCGCACGGTCGCCGCGCTCGCCGAACCGCAGCGGTAGCGGATCATGGCAGCCCGCATGCGCAGGAACGGCGGCAACGGACTGGATGCGTGGCCCGGTTATGTGGACGCGCTGTCCACGCTGCTGATGGTCATCATCTTCGTGCTGCTGGTGTTCGTGCTGGCGCAGGCGTTCCTGACGGTGGCGCTGTCGGGCCGCAGCCACGAGCTGGACAAGGCGCAACAGCAGCTTACCGCATTGGCTGACGCGCTGTCGCTGGAAACCGGCAAGGCAACGGAACTTCAATTATCCGTTTCCCAACTCGGCAAGGACTTGTTGGAGCGTTCTACTCAACGCGACAAATTGTCGTCGCAACTGGTGGACGCGAACCTGGCGGTCCAGACGGCGACGGTTGCCAACGCCCAGTTGCAGTTGCAGTTGACCGACACTTCCCGGCAGGCGGACGCCGCGAAGGCGGAATTGGCGGATGCGCGCGATCAGCTTGCCGAAATGAAGCGGCAGATCGCCGAACTGGATAAGACCGTCGCGATCGACAAACAGACATTGCAGGCGAAACTGTCGGATCTGGCGACGCTGTCCAACCAGGCGCGGGCCTTGGCGGCCTTGCGCGATGAGTTGGAGAAGCAGGCGCGGGACGCCGCCGCTCGGGCAATGACCGAGCAACAAAGTCGGGCGGCGGTGCAGGTGCAGCTTGCCGATGAGCAGACGCTAGGTGACAGCGCCCGGGCGCAGATCGCGCTGTTGAATAAGCAGATCGACCAGTTGAAAGTGCAGCTTGCCGCGATCGCGTCCAGCCTGGAACTAACGCAGCAGCAGAATAATGACAAAGACGTGCAGATCACCAACCTGGGTCAGAAGTTAAACGTGGCACTGGTAGCGAAGGTGGAGGAGTTGCAGCGCTATCGCAGCGAGTTCTTCGGTCGGCTGCGCAACCTGTTGGCCAACCGGTCCGGCGTCTCCGTGGTGGGCGACCGATTCGTATTCCAAAGCGAGGTATTGTTTCCGGTCGGCAGCGCCGACCTGACTCCGGCCGGGGTCGCGCAGATGACGACCCTGGCCCTGACAATCAAGGACGTCGCGTCGGAAATCCCGCCCGACCTGCAGTGGATTTTGCGCGTGGACGGGCATACCGATCCACAGCCGGTGAAGAACGGGCAGTTCCCGTCCAATTGGGAACTGTCGGCCGAACGTGCGATCACAGTGGTACGGCTGCTGATCGCCGATGGCGTGCCGGCGAGTCGCCTTGCCGCGACGGCGTTCGGTGAATACCAGCCGTTTGGGCCGGGCGACACGCCGGACGCCTACGCCAAGGACCGGCGGATCGAGTTGCGGCTGACCGATCGATAAAGGCGCGGGCGATAGAAGCGGGTTCGATAGAAAAGCCAAAGGCCCCGGACATAAGCCCGGGACCTTTGCATTGTTGTGGTCGTCCGTTGCCGGACCGGAGTATTCTATGCCGACGTATTTGCGCCGGCGATCCAGGTCATGGCAAAGGTTGCCACCGAACAATGAGACACAGGATCACCTCCTTTCTGTTGTTGACCCCGGAAGCTTGCTCCCGATTCGCCCGATTTGGCAAGCAAATCGAACAGGGCGCTATAAATCTTTCGAACATATGAAGGAGACACCCATGATCAGAGGGATCCACCGCTATCCGCCCATGGAGCGAGTGATCTACGGCATCCCGCTCGAAGAGGCCCTGGCCGAGGAAATCGCACGCCTTGATGCCAGTGCGGTCTATGTCATGGCCAGCGGCACGCTCAACCGGGAGACGGATGTGATCGACACGGTTCGCCGCGTGCTGGGCAACCGGCTGGCCGGCGTGTGCGCGAAAATCGGGTCCCACACACCGCGTATCGATGTGGTGGCGGCGGCGAATGAGGCGCGGGCCGTCAACGCCGATTTGATCCTGACCGTCGGCGGCGGGTCCGTCACCGACGCGGCGAAGATGGTCGGACTGTGCCTGGGCAACGGCGTAACAGCCGCCGACCAGCTTGACCGATTCAAGGCTACCATTACGGCGGCAGGCAAGACGGAACGCCCGAAGCTGAAGCCGCCTTCGCTGCGGTCGGTCGATGTGCCCACCACGCTGTCAGCCGGTGAATTCACCGCGATGGCCGGCTGCACCGACACTGTTCGGAATGTGAAGGAAAGCTACGCCCATCCGCTGATGATGCCGGTTGCGGTGATCCTCGACCCCGCCGTCACGATCCACACCCCGGAGTGGCTGTTTCTGTCCACCGGAATCCGAGCGGTCGATCATGCCGTGGAGGATATTTGTTCGATCAACCCGACCCCGTTCTCAGACGGGATGTCGTTGCATGCGTTACGGCTGCTGTCCGCCGGCCTGTCCGCGGTCAAAGCCGATCCAGCCGATCTGGAGGCCAGGTTGAACTGCCAGTTGGGCGCATGGATGTCGATCATGGGCACGCAGAACGGTGTCGCCAAAGGCGCCAGCCACGGAATCGGGCATGTGCTGGGCGGCACGGCGCACGTGCCGCACGGCTACACGTCGTGCGTCATGCTGCCGCATGTGCTGCGATTCAACGAGACGGTGAATGCCGAACGGCAGAAATGGGTCAGCGAGGCGCTCGGCCGCCCCGGGGACAGCGCCGGTGATGCCGTGGCGGCGTTGATCGCCAGTCTCGGCCTGCCGGGAACGTTGCGGGATGTGGGCGTGAAGCCGGACCAACTCGATGAAATCGCAGCCGGATCGATGCATGACCGGTGGGTGCATACCAATCCACGCAAGATCGACGGTCCGGCGGCGGTACGGGCTCTGTTGGACGCGGCCTGGTAACATCCGGACCGCACTGCTTCCGATTTCCGTTTGCGGTCGATGCGACCTTGGGCGATGCCGACACAAATCGCTTTAGCACCGCGCGCCATCGCCCGCCGATCGGGGTTGGCGTGTCCGGGCCGCCCATTCCATGCCTGTGCCGCTCCGGTTGGCCCGAAGCCATGGTGAAAGCGCTGTGATGCGTTTTACAAGAACCAAGGATATTTGCAGTTAATGAGCGTGATTTGAGGGCGATGGATACAGTTGTCGTATTGCCGCCTGGCGTCTTGCCATTCTCCTGTAGAGTGGGTGTCAGACTACGAATTTTTTTGCACGGAGACAGCGCGAGGGCCACGAAGGACCACGGAGAAACCGCTGCCTCCGAGGCCGTGCCGCCAACGGCGGCGGCATACAATGCTTTCCGCAGCCCCGGACCTCTGTGCCGATTCATCGCGAATGCCAATTCAAGAATTTGGCTTGTCAGGTCCCGAGGAGCCAGCACCGCGACACTCAGTGGCGCTTCGTGGCCCTCCGGCTGCCTCCGTGATGGCCAGAA
This sequence comes from Rhodopila sp., assembly GCA_043739265.1. Classification (GTDB taxonomy): domain Bacteria; phylum Pseudomonadota; class Alphaproteobacteria; order Acetobacterales; family Acetobacteraceae; genus Rhodopila. Next base: position 13,467 of record JAYUEJ010000316.1, read on the forward strand.
CAAACGAACGGCCGATTTTGAAGCATAAGCAGACAAATAGCAAACAAAGGGACAAAATAAAGGGCATTTCGCAAACTGGCCGATCACTACGCCGGGAAAACGGATGTCGAGATCGAGACGGAACTGAAAGCCAAAGAACTGGTAGAGATTGGCAATGACCGCGATGCGTAAGTTCAAGAGCGATGCCTTCGAGGCGGTTCACAGCGCCGCCGCCGGCATGGATCGCGCGGGCACGATCGAAAAGTGGGAAACCCGGGCCAAAAAACCGAGCGGCGCCGCGCTCAGGCTGCTCAGCATCGTCCAGAAGCACGGGCTTCAGATTCTGACCTGGCCCATGTTCCACCGCGACGCCGGAGGGTATCGGCCCAGCCGTGCGGGTCGAGGATTCTTTCACCCAGACCGGGCGGCGATCGCGCGGCACGTCATTGATAAAGGCTGATATCGTCTAGACGACCGCGCTGTCATCAGCGGCGCGATTCCCGGGTTCGCGCGCACCGCCTGTCCGATGCGGCAGCATGGCCCTGAGTGCGTTGTCTCGGCGCCAAACATAGCGGTACAGCCCGACCGCCGCGTGCATTCCTGTCATGCCAAGAAGCAAGTACCCGACCAGCTCGTGAATTTCCAGGACTTGCTTCGCGAACGGACGATCCAGGCCGGTCAGTGCGGGCAGATTACCGAGGAAAAACAGGTTCACCTTGTCGCCGTGCGCGCCGGTCTGGATCAGCCCGAGGACCGGTTGGATCAGCATCAGGGCATAAAGCGCGTACTCGCTCGCGCTCGTGGCGAACCGCAACACCGGCGACAGGTCGGCGGGCCAGGCGGGGAAACGGGTGAACTGGCGCCAAACCAGCCGGCCAAACGTTACGACCCAAATGGTCACGCCGAACGACCGATGGAGCTGGAGAAAAACCTGTTTCGCCGAAGCCGGCACAAGATCGATTGAGAACGCCAGCACGAAGACCGTGACAATGAGCAACAGAGTCAGCCAGTGCAGGAATTTGATCACCGGATCGAATGTGAGCGGAACAGCATTTATGTGGGGTTGCGACATCCGGAACTCTCGCTTTCATACCAGGGTGACATGAAAGTAAAGACTTCGCCGCACGCGCGTTTATTCCCGACCTGGTGGATAAATCCAACGGATAGCGCCGTCAGCTTTATCCACTGGCTATTGATTGGGCCGATTAATCCAACGCCCGGAAGGCAAGCGTTGGGATCGGACCACCAGAGCGGAATTCGGATACGCGATCCCGTTTCGCGCGGGATCAGGGCTGAACAAGCAACCCGATCGCGGTGCAAGCCCCCGGTCATCAGACAAGCGCAAGCAACCGCTTTCGTTCACTGATAAAACGACAAAGGGCTGTTCCCGCTACGGAATCGGGCTGCGTTTGCACACCTGACGTGTTGGCTCGCGTCGCGCGCTCTAATCCCGCTCCGGGGCGGCATCAAGCAGACCCGCCACGCGTTCCGCGAGCTGCAGACCATGGATCGGCTTACGCAACAGCAAGAAATTACTGCTAATCGCCCCGTCCCGGGCGATTTCAGCGGCATTGGTGGCGAATCCCGTCAGCAGGATCGCGGGCAACCCGGGTCTGCGCCGCTGCGCCTCCCGGATGAGCGACACACCATCCACGTCAGGCATCGACAGATCAGAGATAAGTATATCCACATCTTCATTGCGATCGAGTATCGCCAGGGCGGCGGCGGCGGACTCCGCCCGCAGCACGACAAAGCCCGATGCCTCCATCACCTCGGCCGTGACGTCCCGAACAGTCGTATCATCATCCACCAGCAGAAGGCGCACACCGTTCTGCCGCGCGGCAATCCTCGCGATATTTTCGGTGGGCACCACGCCAACCGGCAGACCGCCCTCGGCGACCGGGAACCAGAGCGTGACCGTCGTGCCGCGCCCCAGCGTGCTTGCGATGTGAAAGCCGCCGCCGCTTTGTTCAGCGAAGCCGCGCGCCATGGCAAGGCCCAGACCGGTGCCCTTGCCAATTGGCTTCGTGGTAAAAAACGGTTCGGTTGCGCGTGCCAGTGTCAGGGCATCCATGCCCGCGCCGGTATCGGAAACGGACAGGGCGACGTAACCGCCGGCCTTCAGATGGCCTCTGTGACCGGGAACATCGTCCGGCCCCACAATTTCGCTGGTCGCTGCAAGGGTCAGCACGCCGATCCCGGACATGGCGTCGCGGCCGTTCGCGGCAAGATTGATCAACACGGTCTCCAACTGCCCCTTGTCGGCGAGCAGCGGCGGCAGATCAGGCGCCAGCGAGATGCCGACCTTCACCCCGTCGCCCAGCGTGTGCGCCAGGATGTCGCGCATGCTGGTGTGCAACGCCGCCGGATCCACCGATTCCGCCCGCAGGTCGCCGCGACGCGCGAACGCAAGTAAACGCTGGGTCACCGCGGAACCACGGTCCGCCGCCTCCAGGATCATGCGCGCATAGCGGCGCACGCCATCCGTGTCCGCCGGGCGCAGCTCAAGCAGTTCGCCACCGGCCAGCACCGCCTGCAAGACGTTGTTGAAGTCGTGGGCGATGCCGCCCGCCAGTTGCCCCAGCGCCTCCATGCGCTGCGCCTGTGCGAGGGTAGCCTGTGACGCCTGCAGATCTTGGGTGCGCGCCGCCACCAGTTGCTCCAGGTCCTCCCGCGACCGCGCCAGGGTTTCGCGGGCGGCGACGGTTTCCTCGATATCGGTGCAGGTACCGAACCAGCGCAGGATTTCCCCGGTGTTCTCGGCACGGATCGGTAACGCGCGACTGAGCATCCAGCGGTAGCTGCCGTTCGCCATGCGGAGCCGGTATTCGATCTCAAACGGTTCCCCGGTGGCGAGCGAATGGCGCCACCGTGCCCGCGCATGGGTCCTGTCATCGAGATGGAACAGCGGATTCGCGCGGTCGCCCTCGGTTCGCTCGGGCGTCGCGCCGGTCAGTTCGTACCAGCGCTGATTATAGTAGTCGTGGTAACCATCCGGCCGCGTTGACCACACGATCTGCGGCATCGTGTCGGTGATGGCACGCAGTCGAACCTCGCTGTCGCGAAGGGCCGCCTCCGCCTGCTTGCGTTCGGTGATATCGGCCGATATGCAGACCAGCCGAGCGGCCTTTCCCGGCTGGAGCAGCGCCCTCCCGCGGCCCTCTATCCAATGGATGCTTCCGTCCGGCCAGATGAAACGGTGCTCGATCCGGAAATCGCCGCCGTCCCGGATCGAGCACCCAACGGCCGACCGCACGCGCTCCTGATCATCCGGATGGATCTGCGAGAGAACTTCATCGTATGACAACGCCTCTTCCAGGCCGCGCCCTAAAAGGGTTTTGGTTATGTCTGAGCAGCGTAACACACGGGTATTCAGATCGACTTCCCACGCCCCGAGGCGTCCGGCACTCAGGGAAAAACTCAGTCGCTCCTCGGTTTCGGTGTAGGCCGCCTCGGCTGCCCGCTGACCCGTCAAATCCATGACAAATGCCGCGCCCGGGCCGTACGAAACCAGCACCGGCACAACGACGCCATCGGGGCGCCGATGCAGCTTTTCGTAAGGGGTGCGCTGCCCGGTTCGCAATGCCTCCGCGAATGCCGCCTCGGCGGCCGCGACCCACGCGTGCTGTGTCATCTCACCGCGGATGAACGCGCCATCGGGCAGGTCGGCGCGCGTGAGGCCGACAATGGACAGCAACGCATCGTTCACCTCATGCACAAGGCCGTCGGCGTCAAAGATCACGATGCCGATCGGACTGTCGTCGATCAAGGCTCGGACGTCCCTGCTCGCCTGCTCACGCTCGGCGAACGTCGTGCGGAGCAGCGCAGCCAAGTC
>JAYUEJ010000317.1:0-1881 GCA_043739265.1 Rhodopila sp.
GCCAAGGATGCGGCGGAGGCGCGCCGCGAACTTGCGGTTCAAGGCGGCGGGCTGAGCGTGGAGATGCTAACCGAGCGCGCGGCCGAAACTACAGCCGAAGCGGATGCCGCCCGGGTCGCCGCCATCGACGCCAGCAACGCCGAGCGCGCGCCTCAGATTGAGGCGGCCCGCGACGCAAACATCGCCGCCGCCGCCGCGCTGGAGCAAGCCGGCACCGGCCTGCTGGCTGCCGAGGCGACGCAACGCCGGGAAGCGGCGCAGGCGATGCTGTCGCGAACCGCCGAGGAAGCCCTCGTGCTGCATGCAACCCGGGCCCTGCTGCAAGCCGCGCTCGACCGGCAGGCAACCGGCGCGGATCAGCCACTTCTCAACCGCATCGGCGCCGTGTTCCGCACCATCACCGGCGGCGCCCAGGCCGGCGTGAAGATCGAGGACACCAAGGACGGCCAGACCATGGTCGCGCTGGAGGCCGACGGCATAACCCGGAAAGCCCTCGACCAACTCAGCGAGGGCACCAGCGACCAGCTCTACCTCGCGCTGCGCATCGCCGCGTTGGAGGATTATGCCGAAGCTGCCTCGCCACTCCCGTTCATCGCCGACGACGTGCTGCAGACGTTCGACGATCCGCGCTCGATCGCGACGTTGCAGGCTCTGGTGGGATTGAGCCAGCAGGTCCAGGTGATTGCCTTGACGCATCACGCCCATCTCGGCGGTCTGGTCGCCGCGCTGCCGCCAGGAACGGTCAACGTGATGCGGTTGGGTGATTAGTTCCGCGAGTCGTTCATATTGACGGATTTGCCGGTCGCAATTCGCGTCAACGCCTCGCGACATAGAAGCAATGTGAATGGGCAAACGGCCGTTGTATCGCGATCCGTAGTCTCGCCATTCGCCTGTAGAGCGGCTGTCAGGCCGGGGGTTTTTTGCACGGAGGACGCAGGAGGACCACGGTGGGCCACGAAGCAGAATGCAAGCTGTCCGGGATGTCAGCCCCGTCCGCGACGATAGCGGGGCAGTCTGGAATGGCTATGCAGGCCGGATAAAATGAACTTCCCAAACGGCTGCCCCGATACGCAGCGATCGCCAATCCGAGACGTTCGTCAGGGCTCGGCAGTGCAATACAGCGAATCTTGTATCCTCGATTTGTGCCATGAAGGCGGTGGACCGGCGTGTTGGCTCCGTGGCCCTCAGTGGCTCTCCGGCGTTCTCCGTGATAAAAATGACGGCAGTATGAATGAACGCGCGATGTGCATCCTCCCCGAACCCGCGAAACCATGCTCTTGCCGAACTCAAGCCGGGCCCGCGGCGCTCACCGGCGCAAAACCGCGGACAGCGTTTCGTCGTTGAAAGCATTGCCGTAATCGGCCGCTGCACACCGAACCGGCACAGTCGCCGTCAACCCCTCATTTTCAACGACGCGGACCCCTGGCCCCATGTCCACCGGCACCATCTTCGCCCTCGCCTCCGGGTCCGCCCGCGCCGCCATCGCGGTGATGCGGCTCAGCGGCCCCGCATCCGGTCCGGCCGTGGCCGCGTTGTGCGGCGGCACGCTGCCCGCCCCGCGCCACGCGTCGCTGCGCCGCCTCCGCGATCCGGCCGGCGCGATGCTGGACCAGGCGCTGGTGCTGTGGTTCCCCGGTCCCGGGACCTATACCGGCGAGGACTGCGCTGAATTGCACCTGCATGGCGGACGGGCGGTGATCGACGGCGTGGCGGACGCGCTGACCGAAGCCGGCCTGCGGCCCGCCGAACCGGGCGAATTCACCCGCCGCGCGTTTCTGAATGGCAAGATGGATCTGGTGGCGGCGGAGGCCGTCCACGACCTGATCGCCGCCGAAACCGAGGCACAGCGGCGGCAGGCCCTGCGCCAGCTCGAAGGCGCAC
>JAYUEJ010000318.1:0-5742 GCA_043739265.1 Rhodopila sp.
CAGCCCGCCGACATTTTGCTACGGCAGAAACCCTTGAAGCTGAAGGAAGATTAGACGACGCCGGCTATCATTATGGTTTGGCCGGAGAAAACGCCGTGAAGCAATCCTGCATCGCGGCGTGCGGCCCCTTGACCAAGGATTTGAAGCAACATTTTGTGGGAGGTCTCCGGCAAGCAATACAGCTATCGCAGGCCGTTTCCGGCGTATTAGCCACCGGGCGGCTCTGCGGTGGTCTGGCTGCCGATCTCAGGGCTAATACGTTTGCGTCGCGATTTGACGGTTGGGATATTCAGATTCGATATGCACATACTGATTTTCCGGTCGATTCGGCCCGTGTCGCAACGTGGAAAGCCGACGCCATCGCACTGCTGAATGGAGGGGTTTTCTAAGGTGACAGTCCGGTATGACGATAGTTTGCCGAATTTGATTCGCGCGGCGAGGGCCGCAGGATTGGATTTAGCATCGGCTGACACCATTGTAGTAAGGGACACCGCCGGGCGGCTGGCGATCGCTTTTCGCAAACGTCTCTCGAAATCGAATTTTAGTGCGGATTTGAAAGTAGCTTTAGATCGATATGCTTTGCTGCCCGAACCCATATTATCCCCGCTCTTTTTTAACGCGTTGGATGAAGCCGGGCCAATTTTGCTAGCCGTGCCGGTCGATCAAGAATATGCCGACGTTCGGTTTCTGGACCGTCGGGTGGTTGGGATGGATTGGCTTGCGGAGTTCGCACCGCCTGCATCGGGTCCTCCGCGGCTGGTATTTGGGTCGCTGAAAGGCGGCGTGGGCCGATCTACCGCATTAGCGGTGCTTGCATCCGATCTTGCGCACCGCGGCAAGCGGGTTTTGTGCATCGATCTCGACCTGGAAGCGCCGGGCATCGGCAGTATGCTGTTGCACGAAAGCCTCGACGACGACCGCAGACCACGGTTTGGCGTGATCGATTATCTTGTCGAAAACGGCTTGGGTGGCACTGCCGATGAGGAATTGTTCGATCATATTGGGATCAGTCAGTTCGGTGGCGGCGGCGTTCATGTGCTACCGGCCGTCGGTCGCGTCACCGATGCAAATCCGGCCAACATGATCGGCAAGCTGGCGCACGCGTTAACCGAGGATGTGACCGCCGACGGTCGCCGACCGCTTTCGGTCCAAATCCGCGAAATGGTGGATCGGTTTGTCGGCCGGTTCCCCTATGATGCGGTGCTGATCGATTCACGCGCCGGCCTGGCCGAAACCACAGCATCTACCTGGCTCGGCGTGGGCGCGAGCAAGCTGGTGCTATTTGGCATCGACCAGCCGCAGACTTTCCATGGCTATCGATACGTGTTTACGCATTTGGTTCAGACCTTGCGTGTAGCTGCGGTACCCGACCAAGATGATTGGCGCTCACGTATTAGCTTTGTGCATGCGAAGGCTTCACCATCCGGGGGCGCCCGCACGGTGTTCCGGGAGAATCTGCATCGGCTTTGTGCCGATGTTCTTTATGATGAGGACGAAGGTCCTGAAGCGGAATCGGGGTTCAATTTCGCTTTCGGCGAAACCGGGCCTGACATTCCGCATGACGCCAGCGTGATAGAGTCCCATCCTGCCTACGATGCGTTCGACCCGATTGCGGACGGATGTACGTTGGTTGACTCCGGATATCGCGGTCCCTTCTCGTCCTTCCTGACAAGGACCTGGGATTTGCTTGGCATGGACCGGTCGCAATGACACTGCAAGAGCATCTGGCGGCACTTCGTGCCGTGATGGCCGATTTTCCAGCGCTTGAGGCGCATACCGCGGGCGCTTCGATCGATCCGGAGCAGATCTATTTTCCCAAGGCTCAGGCGGCAGCTCTGGATACGGAGCGTTCGTTGGTTGTTGGTAATCGCGGCATGGGCAAAAGTTTTTGGGCAAGAGCGCTCGTGCAGTCCTCGACGCGGAAGAAGATCGCTTCGGCTTTCCCCGGCAGTCGGTTGGGCGGCGGGCAAGTCGATATTGTCTTTGGATTTGCCGAAGGCGAGGGTAGCGTTGGTATCAGCCGCGATCAGCTTGCTCTATTGCTCGAAACCGGGGCGGACGTCGAGCAGATCTGGCGATCCGTTACTTTACCAGACATCGCCAGCCTGATCGGACAAACTGTCCCATCCGACCACATGACGCGCCTGCGATGGGTGAGAGACAATCCCACTGCGGTGCGGGATATAATACGTACCGCCGACGAGGTTTTGGCACAGCGCCAGGGTCGCCTTGTGTTCGTATTCGACCAATTGGAACAATTATCGGATGACTTCGAGCATCGGCGCAATCTGATCCAGGGTATTCTGCGTCTGACTCTTGCATATAAGAGCTACCGGAACTTTCGCATGAAAATTTTCATGCGTCCTGATCAGCGGGCTGACGCAAGAATTTTTCAGTTCCCGGATTCATCTAAAATATCAGGTGAGGCGGTCCCGTTGGATTGGCGGCCCACAGACCTTTATGGCTTGCTCTATGCAAGGTTACGCGCGAAGTCTCCAGTGAGCTTTGATGCGGTGGCAGCGACGGCCACTATCGACATGTCCAGTATCGATCCATGGACCAACCTGCCCCGGGCGTTGATTGAAGACGAACGAGCCCAGCACGCTATGTTCGATCGTCTGGCTGGTCAATACATGGGAACGAATCGGCGAAGAGGACTAACTTATACGTGGTTGATTCTGCATCTGGCGGATGCTCGTAATCAGGTTTCGCCGAGGACATTTTTGCGAGCTCTTAAATTCGCAGCTGACAATAGTCCATCTCCGACCGAGACAGCCATCGATTACCGCGGTATCCACCAAGGGGTTAATGAGGCAGCAAAGAACCGTGTCGAGGATTTAAAAGAGGATTATCCATGGGTGCCTCCAGCACTGAAAAGACTTAAGGGCCTGCTGGTACCTTGCGAGATGGAACAAATGTTGATGCGATGGCGCGATCCGGCGTTCATCAATGACCTTCGGATAATTTCCCCTCCATCGAAGACACCTGAATGGCTCGCACAATCCAATCCCAATCTACCAATTTTGTTGGTCGCCCTGATGACGGCCATGGAAACCGTCGGCGTCATCGAGTGGCGGCCAACAACGCAGAAAGTCGATGTCCCAGACATCTTCCGGCTACCAGATGATATCAGGCGAATGGGGGGCGTCACGCCGCAACAGCGGCGCAAAGCCCGCCTGGGGTGATGACGCCCCCAACCCTACATCGCCACCGAAAACCCGCCATCCACCGGGATTGCCGTGCCAGTAACAAAATCCGAGGCCGAACTGGCCAGGAACGCCGCCACCCCCGCCATATCATGCGGCGTACCCCACCGCCCGCTCGGTGTTCGCTTCGACACGCTGTCCTGCAACCCTGGCACCTGCGCTCGGGCCCCCATTGTCAGTTCGGTATCGATCCATCCTGGCAGCACGGCGTTGACCTGGATATTGTCCTTCGCCCAGGCCGTGGCCATCGACCTCGTCATCTGCACGATGCCGCCCTTGCTGGACCCGTAGGCCGCCGCGAACGGCGCGCCGAACAGCGACATCATCGATCCGATGTTGATCATCTTACCGCCGCCAGCCTTTACCATCGCCGGATACGCCGCCTGCGAACAGAAGAACGCGCTGGTCAGATTGGTGTTCAGGACGTGGTGCCACTCGTCCTCGGTCAGGTCCTGCGGCGGCTTGCGAACCGACGTGCCGGCGTTGTTCACCAGAATATCGACGCGGCCGTGTTTCGCGGCGGCGCTGGCAATCAGCGAGACGCACTCGGCTTTCTTCGTTACATCGGCAACGATGAAGCTGGCCTCGGCCCCCATGTCGTGCAGGGTCTTCAGCGCCGCCGCCGCCTTGGTTTCGTTGCGCCCGGCGATCACGATGGCAGCACCCAGCGAGGCGATCCCCTGCGCCATGCCCAGCCCGATACCGCCGTTGCCGCCGGTGATGACGGCGACCTTGCCTTTTAGATCGAATAAATTCATCGGATTGTTCCCCGCAAAAATGTTGCGCGCAGCATGGTGCGCCAAACCATGCCGCGCAAGCTGTTACGGGACCGCCCTGGTCTCCGCCAGATGGTCGAACTTCTTCCGGTATGTCCCCAGACCCATCGTCTGAGACCGCAACTCGATGATCAGGTCATGCAGTTCCGCCTCCGGCACCAACGCCTCCACGTCGTCCCAGCCGGGCCAGTCGGCGCGTTCGGCGAACCCGAGGATCTGGCCGCGCCGGCCCGTCAGCAGGCGCTGCGCCCGCGCGGTGTAATCGTTCGGGACGCTGATGGTGACGTGATCGACCGGTTCCAGCAGCACCGGTTCGGCCTTCGCCAACCCCTCTTTCATTGCGATTTGCGTCGCCGTCTTGAACGCCATGTCGGAGCTATCGACCGAGTGAAATCCGCCATCCAACAACGTCACCGACAGATCGACCACCGGATATCCGAACGGGCCTTTGTGGGTCGCTTCCTCGGCCGCCGCACCGACGGCTGGAATGAAATTGCGCGGCACCGCCCCGCCGACGACCTTGTCGATGAACTGAAAGCCCTCACCCCGCGCCCTGGGGGCAATCGCGATCTTTACATCGGCGAACTGACCGTGCCCACCCGTTTGCCGTTTCAGCCGCCCATGCTCCTGCACCGCTTTCCTGATCGTTTCCTTGTAGGCGATCGACGGCTTATGGGTCGCCAGGGTCAGGCCGTAATCGCGGGCCAGGTGTTCCACCGTGGTTTGCAGGTGCATCTCACCCTGCCCATGCAGCACCGTTTCGCCGTCTTGCGTAATGAACAGCGAGCCGTCTTCCTCGGCCAGCTTATGCAGCGCACCAGATAGTTTCACATCGTCCTTTCTGTCCGTGGTGGCGATCGCCATGGAATAAACCGGAGGTGTCGCCTGCGGGAAGGGCAGGGGTTCGGGTTGCCCGCCGGGCGATAACGTGGCGCCGGTATGCACACCATCCAGGCGCCCGAACGCGACGACATCCCCTTGTTTCGCTTCCGGCACTTTAGTCAGATCGCCGTTCACGTAACGATAAATGCCACCCAGTCGGGTTCCGCCTAATTGTACACCGTCGGCGATCGTTCCGCTCCAGACCCGAACGTAAGATAGTTTGCCAGTGTGACCCGCATAAACTGTCTTGAACACCTGTGCCCGGGCGGCTCCACCCGGAATGATCCCGCGGCGTTCGGCGGATTCGGCGGCGCCGGGGGCATCATGCCGCAACGCCTTCCACAGCCGGCGCACGCCGTTGGCATTTTCGGCCGCACCGACCAGCACCTCGATCACCGCGCCGGCCACCAGATCCTTGCGCATATCGCGATAGAGTTCGTCGGGAGTCGGCTTTATATCCTCCAACACCTTTTCCAGTAATGCGTCGTCGTGGTCGGCCAAAGTCTCCACCAACCGTCCCAACGCTTCCTGCTCCTCGGCCAGCATGGCGGCGGGGATCTGCATCAGTTCCGATTCCTGGCCTTTGCGGTAGCGGTAGGCTCGTTCGCTCATCAGATCGACGTAGCCGGTGACGGTCTGGCCGTCGAAGATCGGCATTTGCCGCAGCACCAGCGGGCTGTTGGCGTAGGCCTGCAAGCTGGACAGGGTGTCGGCGAGGCTGGCTTCCAGCGTGTCGATCTTGTTGATGAAGACGATATGCGGCACGCCCTCATCCCTGAGGACCTTCAGCAGCGGGGCGACCATGGCGGCCTTGGCCGGTGCCGGTTCGCAGACCACGACGGCGATATCGACCATCGCCAGGGCCGCACAGGTCTGGT
>JAYUEJ010000319.1:0-1878 GCA_043739265.1 Rhodopila sp.
TGCGCAGCAGAAACGCGACCGCGGGCGACCAGACCGACGGATCGACATCGCGTCGATCGGTCCGCACCAGGCTGCGCAGTTCCACCGTGTTCCGCTCCACCGCCGACAAAGGTGGCCGAGGCCGCATGTCCAGCCCAACATCGGCATCCAGGCCGATCTGGTGGCTGACATGGCCACCCGGCATCGGCCCCCCGCGCGCTCGGGAAATATCCTCCATCAGCAGGGTCGGCAGGCCCGCGCCAGAGGCCTCGCGGCCAAACAACGCCAGATGGGCGATCGTCTGCGGCGCCCCCCAGAAGGCGCTTCGATCGAGGTGAATGGTTTGAAACCCAGGTCCCTCCAGCGGCAGGCTGACCGCGCCGGCGATGCAGCCGCCCGTGTTCGGGCCGCCAATGATGTGCAACGGACCCAAAGCGGGGCCATCATGTGCCAGACCATCATGTGCCAGACCATTTGGACCGGCCACCGTCATCACCGGCACCAAAAACAGCAGCAGAAAGGCAACGATACGTCGAAAATTCAAAATTTGCGCTCGAAAATGGTAACGACGTCCCCCGGCTGGACGAAACTCTGCCGGCTCGCTTTTCCCTCGATGGCCTCGCCATCCCAGGTCCGCACCACCGAAGCATAGTCGTTGAATGCCCGGTACGTGAAGCCGCCCGCGACAGCCGCCGCCGTCACGACGGTCATGCCGGGCTGATACGGGTATTGGCCGGGCTTGCTGACTTCGCCCAGCACGAAGATCGGCCGGTAGGCGAGGATTTCCGCCGACACCGACGGTGCTCGCAACAGGTTCGCCCGAACCAGCGCCTGCCCGACCCGAACCGCCAGGGCATCCGGCGACAGGCCCAACGCCGTCACCGTACCGACCAGCGGCAGCGCGATCGTGCCGCTGTCGCTCACGCGGAATTCGCCGGTCAGGGCATCCTCGCCAAAAGTGATCAACCGGACCACATCCCCCGGACCAAGGCGATAGACGGTGGATGCCAACGGTGGCAGGTCCGGCAGCCCGCGCCCGGGGGCGCAGGCCGGAACCAGCAGGCACACAACAAGACAGACAAGCCGTCGCACGATGGAGAAAACCCTATTTTAGGGTTGCGATCACAGCACCGGATTTCCGGTCGAAAGCAACATACAGGATGGTTCCCTAATATTTGGTTAACAAAACCGGCGCGCTAACGCCAATTGCGATCTAAACCGCTTCCCCGGCACACCAACCGCTCGCCCACGCCCATTGGAAATTGTAGCCGCCCAGCCATCCCGTCACATCGACCGCCTCGCCAATGACGAACAAGCCGGGCACCGCGCTCGCCTCCATCGTCCGCGACGACAGATCGCGCGTATCAACCCCGCCGCAGGTGACTTCGGCTTTCTGGTAGCCCTCGGTCCCGGATGGCGTCACCTGCCAGGCCGACAGCCCTGCCGCCACCGACGCCAGCACCCGGTCGGGCAGGTCTGCCAGCCGAGCACCCTCTGTCGTCACAGCCAAAGCGGTGGCGAGTCTGGCGGGCAACACCTCCGCCAGCACGCTGCCCAGCCCGGCTTTCGGCCGCGCCCGTTTGCGGTCCAGCAGGAACCTCGCGGCATTCAGCCCGGGCAGCAGGTTGACGGAGATCGGCCCCTGCCGCCAATACGAAGATATCTGCAACACGGCCGGCCCGGACAGGCCGCGGTGCGTGAACAGCATCGCCTCCCGGAACATACGCCGATCCACGGCGACCATGGTGTCCAGCGACACGCCACTGAGCGGCCGCATCATCTCCAGCAGATCGTCAGCAAAGGTCAGCGGCACCAGCCCCGGCCTGATCGCCGTCAGCCGCAGCCCAAATCGCCGAACCAGTTCGTAGGCGAATCCGGTGGCACCCATCTTGGGGATCG
>JAYUEJ010000320.1:0-1877 GCA_043739265.1 Rhodopila sp.
GCCTCCTCCCTGGCCCTGGCCTCATCGGACCGCCGCTGAGTCTCCAGCGCGGTCAGCGCGGAACGCAACGTCTCCATCCGGGACGCCGCGGCGGCAGCCTGGCCGGCCGCCCGGGTCGCCTGTGCCTCCGCCTCCGCCTGATCGGCATGCGCGGCGACGATCGCCTGGTCCAGGGCGTCGGCTTCGCGCTTTTGCGCCGTCTCGGCCGCGGTCAGGCGCGGCGCTTCCCGCAGCAGGGCGTTGGTCGCCGTGTCGGCGTCCGCCTGATCCCGGCGCAGCGCCTCGGTCTCGATCTCCAACTGGCGCGACAGACCCTGTAGCACCAGCACACCGCGCAAGGCCGCGTCGGGTGCGGCGGGAACCGCCAGCAGGGTCTCCGCCGGATACAGCGACAGCCGTTCGATCAGCGGCAGCAACGGCTGTAGCGCCCTGGCGCGATCCTGGACCCGTTGTTCGGCATCGCGACGCCGCTGCGCCAACGCATCGATCCGCGCCGCGACATCGGCCGTCGCGGTTTCCGCCTGCCGCAACTTCGCCGCCGCCTCCACCCGTTCATGCGCCAGCCGCAGCGCCTCCGCCGCCGCCCGGGCAGCGCGGCCGGCGGCATCCGTTTGAGCGGCACGCTGTTCATTGCCGAGCCGTTCGGCGTCGCGCAGTGCGCGCTTTGTAACCGACTCTCGTTCGGCACGCGGCGACGCGGCCATCGCGGCGGCCGACGCCAGCGCGACGAGCGCGGCCAGCATGGGCAGCACCCGGGATGATCGCAGGCTAATGGGCGACCACCATTTGCTCGTCCATCACCAGCATTTCGGGGGCATCACCGGTCACCACCGGGCCGCTCGCCAGAACAATCTCCAACCGGAACGGGCAGACATTGTTCGCGGCATGCACGTCCGCGAACAGCAATTCGCTGTCCAGACCGCTGCACAGCGCGTTCAGCGGATGATAGAGGCCGCTTCCATTCAGCACCTCATGCACGTCCGGGCGCGGCCGCCAGACCGGAGCCTGCCGCGCGACGCCGTCCAATGTCAGCCGCAGCCACCGCACGGCGACGTTGCAAAGGCACCAGCCGCCCAGCGTGACCACGATGCCCGCTTGCGTGTCCCGGGCCAGCAGTTCCACCGACCAGCGCGGCACGGCGCCGCCCAGGGCGGCATCCGGACCCGCGAACGCGACCGGCGGCGGGGCCAGGGGCGGGCTGAACAGGCGCACCGCCGGACCCCTGGCCTTGGTCAACCACAGCAGCATGGAAGCCGATCCATCCTGGCGCCCCAACAGGTTGAAGAACGGTTGACCCACGGAGGCCGCCAGCGCGCCGAACGAACTGGTGAAACCATCCGGCACCCCGGCGTCCCAGCAAATCCGGCGCGTGGTGTCCGCACCGGCCGGGTCGGGGTCCAGCGGAATCGTTTCGACGGTCGCGAATCCGATTTCCCGGCCCAGGTCTTCCAGCGCCTCGCTGTCGAACAGATGTTTCTCTTTCAGTACGGACAGGAACGCGGTGTCGTCACGATGCACCAGAAGCCGGCGCGTGTGCGCCAGGATCTCCAGCGCGACCGGCTGGCCGTCCGGCCAGACCCGTTCGCGGGCGTGAAGCTGGACCAGGGAAGCGGCCATCGCCGAACACATTGCTTCCCAATACCGCCGGTTCGGCACGACAAACGCCGCTCGGCCGCCGGGCTTCAGGACTCGGTACACCATCGCCAAAAAGGCGCGCACATCGGCGACCCCCGACAGCGTCCCGGTGCAAATCACGGTGTCGGCCACCGAGTCGCGGATCAGCGTCTGGACATCGGCAACCGTCGCGAAGGCGACCGGTTGGCCCAGACCCAACGCGGTGATCCGGGTCCGGCACGCCAGCAGCGTGTCCATCGCCG
>JAYUEJ010000321.1:0-1876 GCA_043739265.1 Rhodopila sp.
TCGGTCTGCAACGTCTGCCGGGACATCACCGCGGGAACCATCGAGAGTCCGACGCGGTATGGGAAGGGCTCCCCGGTGACGGAGGTCAGCGGCACGGGATCGAGTTCGTCACGCTTATAGGCCAACTGGCGTTGCTGTTTGGTCATCGAGAAGGCCGGGGCGTCCGGCACAGCCTTCAGCAGCCAGTCGCGGTCGGTCGCCAGGATCACCACACCCTGCCGATCGGCGACGAATGCCCCCTTCGCCGTGACCTGCCGCGCGATATTGGGAACGTCGATCTTCACCACGGCCGCGCCGACGAACTGGCCGTCGTGCATAATGGGTACCGAATAGAACACGCCCGGAATGTTGGTGCGCCGTCCCACGGCATACTGAACGCCCGGCTCTCCCCGCCGTGCCGCGGTAAAATACTCGCGGTCGGAGAAATGTTCGCCGACCAGCGAGCCCGGCTTGTCGAAATTGCTGGAGGCCACGCACAGGCCGGTGGCGTCGATGACGAAGGCGAGATCGACGGACATCGTCTTGGCCAGGAACGCGAGAAAGTCGTTGAGCGGCGCGGTGTCGCCGTGCGGGGCCGTCAGGATCGCCTCGACGACCGGTTCATGCGCCACCAGGATCGGGACGGACCGGACATAGGCAAGCGATCGCTGAAAATCGCTGACGAACCCGTCCAGCCGAAGGTCAACCTCGTTCGTGGCGCGGTCCACCTCCTGTCGGGTCGCGCGATCCTGCCAGGCGCCGGTGAGCAACCACATCGCGCCGCCGAGCAGCATCATGATCGCCAGGGCGGCCGGAGTGAAGCCCCTGGAACGGGCCGGGTTCATGGTTGTGGTGTTCTCATGGCTCCGAGGGGCACGGGATCGTGAGATACTCGTATCTTGCGTGATCCTGTCTGAACAGACCTGAAATGGAATACGGCGATCAAATCAGTTGGATTGCAACCGAACGGCGGGGTCGGCGGTCGTGCGCTGTTGCGGGGTCGCGGGCGCATTCGGTTCGACCTGACGCGGCGCTTTGGCGGCCAACCGTCAAACGGGTTCCGCGGTCCAAGGAAGATGGCGTCCGTCTGTTCCGCCGGTTATTATGCGTGGCGACCGGCCGCATTGTGATGCCGGGACAGGCTCCCCTGGTCACGCCGGCTCCGAAGCCCCATATTGGGTCGCGTGACAACATTGAAGAAAAAAACAAATGTCCAGAATCCAAGGTTTGCTTGCCGGCGTCGTTGCGTTGTCCCTGGCGTTGGCACCGGGATTGGCGGAAGCGCGTGCCGGCGGCGGTAGTTCGTTTGGCAGTCGTGGCGGCATGACCTATTCGGCGCCGCCGTCCACCAACACCTCGCCGAATTCAGCGTCGCCGATGCAGCGGAGCATGACGCCGCAAAGCGCACCCGTTCCCAACCGTGGCCCGCAGGGGTTTCAGGGGGCGCCGCGCTCTGGGTTCATGTCCGGGCTTATGGGCGGCCTGATCGGTGCCGGCATTGGCGGCATGTTGTTTGGCCACGGCTTCATGGGTGGCGGGATGGGCGGCTTCGGCTTCATCGGTTTCCTGCTGCAGATGGCCCTGCTGTTCTTCGTGGTGCGGTTCGTGTTCCGCTGGATCACCGGAGCCCGTCGGCCGGCGATGGCGGGCGGCCCCAACACCTTCGCGCGTGACGGCGGCCAGCCGGTTCCCGGCCCAATGCAGGGTGGCGGCGGCGGCGGTGGGTCCGGGGGCCCGCCCCCGATCACGATCCTGCCGGCCGATTACCAGCAGTTCGAGCAGTTGCTGCAAGGCGTCCAGGCGGCCTGGAGCGCGCATGACCTGAGTGGGCTGCAAGCCATGGCGACCCCGGAAATGGTCAGCTATTTCTCGGAACAGCTTTCCGAACAGGTTAGCC
>JAYUEJ010000322.1:0-5725 GCA_043739265.1 Rhodopila sp.
GCGGCGGCGATCGTCCATTCGTGGGTATCGGGGGAGCCGGTTTCCACCAGCAGCACGATCAGCGGCGTCAGCGCCATCATGAACAGGCCGAAACTGACCGCTCGGATCGCAAAGGCCGAGATGGACAGCACGAACATCGCCACCGCGATGCTGACCGGGGTGGTGCAGACCAGACCGACCGCCGCCGCGATAAGGCCGCCCAGGGCGGTGCCGGCGATGCTCTCGATCGCGCGCGTGTAGGTCAGCGAGAAATACGGCTGCATCGTTGCGACGACAGTGATGGTCAACCAGTGATCGTACGGCGTGAACCAGTACATGGTGAACGCCAGCGGGAACGCGGCGGTGACGGCGGTGCGCAACGCATGGCGCAAGGCGGGCGACTTCCAGTCCAGATTGGCCCGCAACGGCCGAACCACACGCTGCCACAGCGGCATCGTTCGGCCGGTTGGATCGACGCCCGGGATCAAATTCGCCGGCACCGCCAACGTCCGCGCGATGTGCAGCCGCTCGGTGATCCGGTCGATCACCGAGCGCAAGGGCGAGTCCGCAGGCAACAGCCGCAGGTCGGCGGTGATCGTTTCGATGGCCCGGTCGATGCGTGTATGCGCGTCCGGGTCGTCGGTCACGACCACGCGCCCCAGGATCAGCAGCACCGGCCGCATCCGACGCAGAACCCGTTCCGCTATGTTGCGTTCGGTCGGCGAGCAGTGTTCCAGCACGTCACTCAGCGCGATCAGGCCGCCGAAGATCTGGTCGGCGGTTTCCAGCCGGATGATGGCCTGGGCGGCGCGGTTGCTGGCGGCGCCGCGCGACCGCACCGTGTCCATGACGGCGGTCCGGGCGGCTTCGATTGCCTCACGCGTAGCGCGGCGGTGGATGCGGGCGTGCGCTTCCCAGGCGGCTTCGGTGATCCATGGTGCCCGCACCAGGTTGCGCAGGTCGCGGACAAGTTCCGACAGTTGCCGGTAGGCTTCGGCGACGGCGCGGCGGGCCGGCAGGAACGGATGGATCCGCCAGATCACCAGCGTCAGCAGGATCGCCCACAGCGCGCCGCCGATAAACGCCGCGGCCAGCACGGCCGCCTCCGTCAAACTGGGGTTGCCTTGGTCCAGCGACAGGATCTGCACGCTGGCCAGCAAGCCGCCCAGTTGTTGCGGCGCCTGACCATAGATGCGCACGAACGACGAGCAGAACAGCCCGAACACCCCCAGCGGCAGAGCGACGGCGGGGCCGAATTCCCGCAACAGCCCGAAGCTGGCGGTCACCGCGGCGCCGATCAAGGCGAAGCTCAACAACACCGGAATGCGCCGGCGGATCGGCCCGCCAGGGTCGCAGATGCAGGTCAGCAGGGCAGCGAACGCGGCCTCCCGCAATGGCGCGAAGCTCAGATATTCGTTGACGGCGATGATGACGGCCACCGACAGGCCGGCGCGCATGCCCTCTGCCAGGCTGACAGCTCGGGCATTGACGACGATCGGCAGGCGCGCCAGGTCGGGCGCGCTGAACAGGGAGGCAGACGGCATGGCGGCTTATTGCCGCTTCGCCTGGAAAAAGTCGCGCAACAATGTCGCGGCCTCGGTTTCACGCACTCCACCGACGATTTCCGGGCGGTGATGGCAGGAGGACGCGTTGAAAATTCGGGCACCGTGATCGACTCCGCCGCCCTTGGGGTCGTAGGCGCCGAAAATCAGTCGGCGGATGCGGAACAGGCTGATGGCATGGGCGCACATCGGGCAAGGTTCCAGGGTGACCACAAGGTCGCAGTCGGGCAGGCGCGGGCTGTTCCGAACGGCGGCGGCGGCGCGGAGGGCGAGGATTTCGGCGTGTGCGGTGGGGTCGTTGTCAGCCTCGGTGCGATTGCCGGCGCGGGCCAGGATGCGGCCGTCCGGCCCCAAAACCACAGCGCCGACGGGGATTTCGCCGTTTGCGGCGGCGGCGCGGGCTTCGTCCAGGGCGGCTTGCATCGGGTCTGTGGGCATGATCGCCATTATAGTCGGTTGCCTGCGGAACGGGGGGATTGTATAGAGAGGCCGTGATGCCGGCGTAGCTCAGGGGTAGAGCAACTGATTCGTAATCAGTAGGTCCACAGTTCAATTCTGTGCGCCGGCACCATTTTTTCAAAAACTTGGCGGTCGTGTTTAGCCGCAAAATTACAATCGAAAATCTCACGGGGCGTCAACCCTACCGAACGAATCGGTTCGAAACTGTTAGAAGACGCCCCTGCGTGCTTTGGTAAATACGGCTAACGGCGAAACTGATAAACGCCACCGTCGTAAAAATTTCGTGGTGGAAGCGGCTGCGGGTTGAGCATCACGGCACCGCCAGGACGCGGCGAGGTCTGATACAGGCATGCATTTGTTACGCAAGGGTTTGGCGGCACAGTGCGATACGACAGCGATTTAGCGTCAGCATTCATCGCGAAAAGTGCTGCGAACAGGCCGAGTGCGACAGCAAACGTGTTCATCGTTTGGGTTTCCTTACGAGGACCATTTCCTCGACAGAAAAAATAGCCCCATGTGCGGCATTGGACTGTTAGCCAGTCCACATCAGCTGACCGACATCCAATCCGAACCGCTGCACATGGGTTTGCTCTCGTATTTCGACTTCAACCGCCGCCGGTCCGGGAGCAGCACAGGCGACCAGAAAAGGCCGCGCATGCCGAAACCCGGCCCCCCCTCAGTTGGCCGTCATGCCGCCATCGATAACGAGTTCGCTGCCGGTCACCCAAGCCGATTCATCGGAGGCGAGGTAAAGGCAGCCCATGGCGATATCGATCGGTTTGCCGAACCGGCCGAGTGGCGTTGCATCCATCCGCGCCTTGCCACTCTCGTTGCCCAGCAATCCTGCCCGTGCCATCGGCGTATCGACAAAGCCGGGATGGACCGAATTCACCCGGATCTGGTCCTTCGCATATTGAATGGCGGCGGACTTGGAAAAGATGCGAACCGCGCCCTTCGACGCATGGTAGGCGGCGTTGGCGAACGAACCGACAATCCCGCAGATCGAGGAAATATTGATCACCGACCCGCCGCCGGCTCGTTGCATGGCCGGGATGACGCTTTTGGTGCCCAGGAACGTGCCGGTGGCGTTCACCTCCATGATGCGGTTCCAGCTTTGCAGGGTTTGGTCGGCCAGTGCCGTGCCGGTGAGAGTGCCCACCTGAACCGTCATGCCAGCCGGCCGTCCGGAGATGCCGGCGATGTTACAAAGCACATCGACTTTGCCGTATGTCTGCTCGGTTGCCGCGATCCGGGAAACCCACTGTTCCTCATTGCAAACATCGAGTGTGTGGTATTCGGCGACACCGCCGGCATCGGCAATCTCCTGCGCCACGGCTCGTCCAAGGTCTTCCTGCAAATCGCACAGTATCACGGTTGCGCCGTGCGCCGCGAACACCCGCGCCGTCTCCGCGCCGATGCCGGAAGCACCGCCGGTGATGATCGCCACTTTATCGAGAAGTCGTTTTCCAGGTTGCATGTTTGTTTCCTCCGCCTCCACTTTACCCGACGTTTTGCATTGAGTCATCAGTCGGACCCAGCGGTTCTCAATGCGAATCAGTCACGTTCTACAGTGTCTTGTGCGATGATCTGAGCCGGATTTTTCACAAATCGTGTATTTTATCTTGTTCGAAGGCCTCCTGAACCCGCACTCGATGCATCCAAAATCCGACAACAAACATCAGAAATGCCCACGAGATTTGAATTTAGAATTGCTGGCGGCATGGCCTGCGTGTTCGGCCCGGCACCCCAACCCTCATTGGCATTCTGGAACAACCAGCGGTTGCCGTCGTCGCGGTAGCTTTCGGCCGGGGCACCGTTGGCGATCAGCACGTCGTGCGATGCCAACTCGACATGGTAAATCTCGACCTCCTGCGCCCGGTCGTCCCAGATGATCGTCTTGTGGTTGACCAGGAACTCCACCGGGATCAGCACCCCGTCGATGTACAGCGAGTGCGCTTTCGTTACGTACAAGTCCTGGTTCGGCATATTGTCCGCCAGCGCACCCTTGCGCACGATGACCGGGGTCGCGGCGGTCCGCTTGCCGCGCCCGCAACCGCAAGGCTCAGGGCCCAGTCGTCGAGACCATCCCCTTGCTCAGACCCCTGTGGACCCCGATCCGAAGCATGCCGCGGAAAGTCGCCTTTAGTCATTGGCGAAGCCTCCGAGAGTCATTGTATCCGCGTTGCAGCCAACCGTTGCGAAATCGGTCCGGGCATCGATATCGCAGAAACGTTCCAGGTGCGGCACTCTGAACAAGCGCACGCTCCGGCAGATATTCAGTATCAAAATTGCTGTTCGCATAAAAAGCAGATTATTCCGGCCGTAGCCATTGCCGAGCCGACTTCGTCCAGGTGGGGAAACACCGCCCTTCGTGCTGCGGGAGTGGCGCCTCCCGAGGTAGCGGCTTTGCTTGGTCATCGCACCGCGCCGGGTTATGACGGTGAACACACCCGCTCCGATCCGAAAGTCCCAAACATGCCACCCGATATTCGCGCCGAATGGGACCTCGACCCCGATTTCCTGACCGTCAACCACGGATCATTCGGCGCTACGCCCCGTTCGGTGCTGGCCGACCAGCGCGCCTGGCAGGACCGCATGGAGCGCCAACCAAGCCGCTTTATGAAGACCATCCAACCCGGCGCCATTCGCGACGCGGCCGACTCGCTCGGTTCGTTTTTGAATGCGAACGGACGCGATCTGGTGTTCGTGGAAAACGCGACGTCGGGCTGTAATGCCGTATTGCGGAATTTTTTGTTGCGGTCCGATGACGCCGTCCTGGTTCTGGATCATGTTTACGGGGCCGTGCAAAATACCGTCCGGTTCGTCGCCGATCGCGTTGGCGCCACGATCACGCAGGCTGTGGTGCCATTCCCCGACCCCACCGAGGAGTCTCTTGTCGCGGCGGTGACGGCCGCGATCACCCCGAAGACGAGGCTTGCGGTCATCGATCATATTACCTCGGCCAGCGCGATCGTTTTGCCGGTCCAACGGATTGTCGCCGCCTGTCATGCGGTGGGGGTGCAGGTGCTGATCGACGGTGCCCACGCCCCCGGCCAGATCGAACTCGACCTGACGGCGATCGGTGCCGACTGGTATGTAGGGAACTGTCACAAATGGCTGTGCGCGCCGAAGGGCTGCGCTTTCTTGTATGCTGCACCGGAGCGGCAGGCGGGTTTGCACCCGGGAACGATCTCGCACGGCTACGAGCAGGGATTCCTGGCGGAGTTCGACTGGGCCGGCACCACCGATCCGAGCCGCTTTCTGGCGGTGACGGCGGCGATCGATTTCCACCGGCGCCTGGGCGGACCGGCACTGATGGCGCGCAACCGGGCGCTGGCCGCCGAGGGTGGCGCGCTGATCGCACGGCGGCTGAACACGAATGTCGGCACACGCGGTGCCGTCGCCGGCGCAATGGCGACGATCCGCCTGCCGATCGCGGACCCCAGTCCGGACCACGCGCTGGCGATCAGAGCGCGGTTGCTGGCGGCGGGCACGGACGCTCCGGTGCATGCGCTGGACGGGGCGTTGTGGCTGCGCATTTCGGCGTTCGCTTACAACGAGTTGGCGGATTATGCGCGATTGGCTGATTTGGTGGCGGACGTGTTGCGCGGGTGACCGCCGCCTTACCACCACGGACACGGTCACTCCGCGAAAACCGGCTATAGCAGCCGCATCAACGTCCGCACTTCGAAGTCACCCGGCGACGCGAGCACCGTATCGACAGC
>JAYUEJ010000323.1:0-5714 GCA_043739265.1 Rhodopila sp.
CAGAGTCAGCGGTCCCGGATTTAGGATAACCGTGCCGGCGATCCCATCCACCACCGCCATGTCGCCCGGCCGCATCGCATGCGCCAGCCCGGCCGCCCCCAACACCGCCGGCACCCCCAGCGCGCGCAGCATCACCGCGGTATGTCCGTCCGCACCGCCTGCCTCGGTCACCACACCGGCCAGCCGCGCTGGGTCCAGCAGTGCCGCGTCTGCCGGCCGCAACGCCTCGGCCACCAGGATCGCACCCTCCGGCAGGCCGGCGAAGCTGCGGAACGGTGACCGCGTCAGGTTGCGCACCAGCCGCCGGGCGATCTCTCCGATCTCATCGGCGCGCCGTCGCAAACCGGCGAGGTCCTCGGCCGACAGGCCAGGTTGCGCCTGGGCCATGATCGCGTCGCCGATCGCCTCAGCCTCGATCATGACGGCCGCTTCAGCCGATAGCAGGGTTTCTTCGATCCGCTGCTTGACGCCGCGCACCAGGCGGGAGGGACCGAGCATACGGATGTAGGCGTCGATCAGCGGGGCGATTTCGGACTGGCTCTCTTCCGGCAGCACCGCCAACCGGGCCCGCAGCTTTGCCAATTGTTTGCGGGACTGAACGATCGCCGCCTCCAGCCGCGCGCCCTCGGCGCCGGTGTCGGATGCCTGGATCTTCTGGCGGGTGATGACGGCGTCCGGTTCGGTGGTGCCGAACACCGGCCCGATCGCAACCCCGGCCGATACCGCTATCCCCTGGAACAGCCGTTCCGTACGTACGTCGGGGTCAGCGAGGGCACCACGGGCCAGTCGCTCATGTTGGGGAGGCGGTGGTTCAATCCTGTTCATCGAAGCCTGCCTCGACCAAGGCTACCAAAGCGTCCAACGCTTCCTTGGCATCCCAGCCTTCGGCACGCAACTCGATATCGGACCCGCGCGCGGCACCGAGCATCATGAGTCCCATGATGGACCGGGCGGAAATGACCTGTCCGTCCTTCAACACATCGACCGAGGCGCCAAATTGCTCGGCCAACGTTACAAAACGCGCCGCCGCCCGCGCGTGCAAGCCGCGTTTATTGCAAATCGTGACGATGCGCGAGAGGACCGGCTGCTCACCCGACGCGGGCGGCGCATCGGTCATTCACAGGACCCGTTGGACCCGTTCACCTTGCAGCCGTGCAAGACGTGCGACGCGGCGGCGATATATTTGCGGCCGGCGTCTTCCGCGCAGATGACCGCGTCGGCCAGCGGCTGCTTCGACCGCACTTTCGCCAGTTTCACCAGCATCGGCAGGTTGACGCCGGCGATCACCTCCACTCCCTTCCGCTCCATCATGGAGATCGCGAGGTTGCAGGGCGTTCCGCCGAACATATCGGTCAGCAGCACGACGCCGTCGCCGGTGTCGCAGCGTCCGATACAGGCCTGGATTTCAGCCCTGCGGTTTTCGATGTCGTCGTCCGGTCCGATACAGACCGTGTCAACGTTGCGTTGGGATCCGACCACATGCTCCATAGCGGAGCGCAACTCCACCGCGAGTCGCCCGTGCGTCACCAGGATCATACCGATCATGAGTGGATCGAAATCTCCAAAAATTTGAGGGGACAAGCCAATCCGTAACCGTTCGATGTGCCCATGGTGCTTTATCAGGCCTCCTGCGCCTGAACCGACCTAGCCTGCGCCAGCCTGTCTATGACCGATTGATCCCGGCGCGCAACCGGTCGGTCCATCAGAAACGCGTCCGGGTCACCGTCCCGCGCCAGTTCCCGGTGGGTCACGAAGACCCGCCACTGCGTATCGTTACCGCGAGTCGCCTGCATCGCCGAAGCCCGCGAGGTGAGATGATTCGCCAATTTTTCAATCAGATGAACAGATCTGTGCTGTCCGCCCGTACACCCAATCGTGATCGTAGCGTATTTTTTGCCCTCTCGCACGAACCGGGGCAAGACCATTTCGATCAATTCCGCGAGGCGGGCAAAAAATAACGGAAAATCGGCATCCGACTCGACGTAGGCGCCGACCTCCGGGTCCAATCCGGTCTTAGACCTCAATATGGGATCATAGTGCGGATTTCGTAGGAAGCGTGCATCGAATACCAGATCTGCTTCCCGCGGCAGGCCTTTCGGGAAGGCGAACGACACCAGCGAGACGATCAACCGCGCCTGGTCGGAACCGGCGCCGAAATGCCGCTCTATCAGGCGGCGCAGATGGGCGATCGGCAGGCCGGATGTATCCACCACCAGGTCGGCGTGCTCGCACAGCGGTTCGGTCAGGGCGATTTCGGCGGCAATGCCGTCCGCGACCATACCCTGCGGGGCCAGCGGATGCCGGCGGCGAGTTTCCGTGTAGCGGCGCAGCAAGGTGCTTTCGTCGGCCCGGGCATAAACCAGTTGAATGCGCAGACCGGGGTTGGTCCGCAGCCGGGCGATCACGTCCAGGACCCCGGTCGCGTCGAAGCCGCGAGTGCGTGCGTCGATCCCGATCGCCAGTTTCTGGTCGCAGCGGGCGATCATCTCCTCCAGCATCGTCAACGGCGGGTTGTCCACCGCCTCATAGCCGACATCCTCCAGCGCACGCAGGATCGACGCCTTGCCGCCGCCGGACAGGCCGGTGACGATGACGATGACGACCGCCCGACTGCTTTGGTCACCCAGATTGCTCGGGTCAACAGCCCCGCTCATGCCGCGAACGCTCCGGCAACCTGGCTGACCCGTCCCAGGGCGCAGTCCAGTGCCAAGGCGATTTTTTCCGGGGCGGAGGCCGCTGTCGCGTCAATATGCACGACGGGCAGCCGCAATTCGGGATGCCGGGCCGGCAGCGGCAAACGGTCGATGCGGCCGTCCAGTTCGACGATCAGCGCCAGACGCGCCTGCGGCCGATAGGGCAGGCGCACGATTCCCAACCCGCGGGCTTCCAGTAATCCGGCCAATTCCGAGGGGCATGACGCGATGCCGTCCATGATGTCCACCTGATCGTCCGCCACCAGTTCGAAGCCACGGGACAGAAGTCTCAAGGCAAGGTCGGATTTGCCGGACCCCGGGGGACCAATCAGCAGAATCGCGTCCCCATCCTTCGCTACGCAGCTTCCATGCATACGCCGCCGTTTGCTGTGCATCGCATCACAGTCTGATCGCATCGGGCGTGAAAAGGAAGTGGCTTGTCGGAGATTGCGGCGCATGGCAGCGTCAAACAATCATGATTGACCGGAAACGAGTGGCCCTCGCGGCCGAACGCATCGCCCCGTATGTCCGCCATACGCCCATCCTGCGTGGGGATATCGGCGACGCGCCGGTCACCGTGAAGTTGGAGCTGCTGCAGCATGCCGGCAGCTTCAAGCCACGCGGCGCGTTCAATCGCCTGTTGTCGGCGCAGCTCTTGAAAGAAGGAGTGCCGGCGGGCGGCGTGATCGCGGCCTCCGGCGGCAATCACGGCGCGGCGGTGGCCTATGCGGCGCGGCGACTCGGCATAATTGCGGAAATTTTCGTGCCGGCCGGAACCCCCGCCGCGAAGCTCGCCCGCATCGCCAGCTACGGAGCGCGAGTCGTGCAAGGCGGTGAAACCTATGCCGAGGCACTGCTCGCCTCCCGCGAGCGTCAGGCCCTGACCGGTGCCCTGGAAATCCACGCCTACGACCACGAAGACGTGTTGGCCGGGCAGGGCACCGTGGGCCGGGAATTCGAACTGGACGCGCCGGATCTGACCCACATCCTGGTTGCCACCGGCGGCGGCGGCCTGATCGGCGGCATCGCGGCGTGGTATGCAGGCAGCACCTGTGTCGTCAGCGTCGAGCCCGAAGGGTGTCCGGGGCTGCACGACGCCCTGCGCGCCGGCCAGCCCGTCAACGCCCCGGTGGGCGGATTGGCCGCCGACAGTCTGGGCGCGCGCCAGGTCGGGGCGCTGATGTTCCCGATCGCCCAACGGTTCGTCAGTCAGGCCGTGCTGGTACCGGATGAGGCGATCCTGGCGGCGCAGGCGATGCTGTGGGACCGGTTCCGCCTGGTCGCCGAACCGGGTGGTGCGACCGCTGCCGCTGCCTTGCTGTCCGGACGGTTCGTTCCACCGGCCGGGGCGAGGGTCGGGGTCGTCGTGTGCGGCGCGAACACCGATCCGGGGAAAGTGGCGGGTTAACGGCTGGCAGCGCGCCCCGGGCCGTACCCCCTACCGTCCCGGGATCAGCCCCCGCCCGAGCAGTACCGTCACCGTCCGCAGCAGCCGCCCATCCACCCGCACCGACGTGCTGGACAATACCTCCACAGCCCGAAACCACGGCGTCGCCGCTGCCACCGCCTTGTCCGGCGAATCCAGCGCCAGCAGCAGCACATCCTGCCCGGCGAAATCGCTCGGTGGAGCAGCGAAGCCGAACTGGCGCCGATCCTGACTCAGGCACAGCATCGTCGCGTCTGGCCCCAACGCGCGGCCGAACTTGCCCGCATCCCGCCAGTTGAACGACGCCGCCACCGTGCCGGGCGGCAGCAACCCACGCGCCCGCAGGTCGTCGCGCACCGACGTCCAGTCCAGCGCCTCGGCCGTAGGATCGGAGCGCATCACCGCGGCCAGGCTGCCACCCAGCCAATCGAACTGGATCTGGGTAGCGATCACGATCACCGACGCCAGCACCAAGGCCGCCGAACCCGCCAGCAGCCGGCGCAGCCACGCTCGGTTCACCCGGTCGGCGATCGCGCGGCCGAGCAGGGGAAACAGCATCAGGTAGCCGGGAGCGGCCCAGTGAAACAGGACTCGCTGGCTCGACCAGGCCGAGATCAACGCGAACGCCACGATCGGCGGCGCCGCCAGCGACACCAGCAGCCGTTCGGGCCACGGGCGCTGGAACCCGCGCACGAACAGGATCATCATCGGCAGCCAAATCCAGGGCAGGACGAACAGCGCTTCACCGGCCAAAACCTGGATCGGCATCAGCGGCCGGAATCGCAACCCCTGCGCCCGATCGCCCTGGAACGCGAACGACGCCCACCCGTGCGAGGCATTCCAGATCAGTACCGGCGAGAACACCGCCAGCGCCAGGGCGGCCGCGACATAAGGCTCCGGCCGCGCCAGCCACCGCCGATGCTGCCGGCTGGTCAGCAAATACAGAAATGCCCCCCCGATCGTCAGCACGGCCGAGTATTTTGAGAACAGTGCCAATCCGGCGCACACGCCCGCCGCCGCCCACCATCCCAACGCCCGCCATCCCAGCGCCTGCCATCCGGGCGCCCGCCATCCGATCGCCGGCAGCGCGTGCAACAGGCACAATGCCGCCCCGAGCAAAGCGGCGTCCAACGGTCCGTCCGGCAGCACCCAGGTTCCGGTCGTGACGCCGAACACCGGGGACAGATTAAGCGCCACGACCGCCCAGAAGCCCGCTCGCCGGTCCGCCGCCATGATGGCGATGCGCCACACCAGGACCTGCGACAGAGCGAACAACAGGATGAAGGGCAGCCGCACCGCCCATGCTGCCTCGGTGCCGAACAGCAGGGCGGCGCCCCGGGAAAGCCACCAACTTGCCGGGGGGTGATCGAAATAGCCGAGACTCAATACGCGTCCGGCTGTCACCATGTAGCTCTCGTCCACCCCCAGACCGGTTGTCGCGGCGAACGCCAGCCGGATCAGCGTCGTGCCGGCAATGAGCGAAAAAATCGGAGAAAGCTTCATGGAGTGCGGCTGCTTCTGCTGCCTGCAAACCTTCGCGGCGTCGGAGGTGATCGATTGGATCGACGACGGCGACACACCGCTATGTCCGCATT
>JAYUEJ010000324.1:0-1856 GCA_043739265.1 Rhodopila sp.
GCCGCAGGCGGATCGGGGCGTGCGCGGCGATGAATTGCTCGCCGGTCGCATAGGCCCGGTCCAGTGATTCGTAAAAACCCTGACCCGCGAGGTCGGCGAATACGGCGCGCACCGGCCGGCCGATGACGTCGCGGTCGCCGAACAGCCGGGACCAGGATTCGTTGACGAACTCGAACACCAGGCTGGCCCCGTGCAGGATGGCGATGAAACCCGGCGCTCCTTCGAACAGCCGGCGCTGCCGCTCGGCGTCGGCGGCGCGGCGCTGTTCGGCGAGTACGGTTGCGGTCGTTTCCTGGCAGACCAGCAGCAGGCCGCCGATGCCCCGTTGTGCCCGCGGCTCATCGATCGGGTTGAGGCTGTAGGTCCAGTAGGCGTCTTCAAGGCGGCCGTTCCGGACGATCGGGATCAACTGGTTCTCGTTCCAGGCAGGTCCGTTGCCCGCCATCACATGCTCGATCTGGGGACCGATGACGGCCCATGTTTCCGGCCAGCACTCTCGTCCCGATTGCCCGAGCGCGCCGGGGTGCCGGTCTGGGATCAGTGACGGACTGTGTGCGTCATTGTAGATTTGGATAAAGTCCGGCCCCCACCAGATCAGCATCGGATGGCCGCTGGACAGCACCAGGCGGACCGTCGTCTTAAGGCTTTGCGGCCAGGTCTCGGGGGAGCCGAGCGTGGTTGCCGACCAGTCGTATGCACGCATGAGCGCGCCCATCCGGCCGCCGCCGGCGAGGAAGTCCTGGCCGAACGGCTGATCCAGGGGGCGATGGTCGGGCTGTGCCGTCATGGTGGGATGGGTTTCGGCCTGCTGCAGCAGATGCAGGGCAGCACACAGGACTTCGCCGGGAGTTTGGTATCGCCCCGACGCGACGCGGGCGGTGATGAACTGTTCCAGTTCGGGGGGCAGACGAACGTCCAGGCTGGTGCGCTGAATGGTCATTACGTCGTATAAATTACGGATGCGTCCATTGTCAAAATTTGGTGTGGTGGCTCTGCGCCATGGCCTGGCGTGGCGTGCTGGGTGATTGGGTGAACCAGGGCGTTGAAGCGCCAAGAAAACCGCCAAGATAGGCCTTTCTGGCCGCCTTTTTGGCGTCTTGGCAGTTCAACTTTGTTTATTCACCCGGTGTGCGGCATCACCTGCCGCGCGAACCAGTCCATTCGGTCCAGCGTCTGTCCCAGCGTCGCGGCGCGGAAGTCGAAGCTGAGGTGTGACACGCCCAATTTGCGGTATGCTTCGACATCCTCGATCAATTGGTTGGCGGAACCGGAGAACGGCATGCGGTCGGCGGCTTCGATCGGTTGCGGCGTTTCATGCAGACGGGCGACGAATGCGATGGTTATATCGGCATAGTCACGACCCTCGGCGTCGGCCATGCGCTTTAGATCGTCCAGCCTGGCGGAAAATTCCGGCGGCCGCAGTTCGGCGGTGGCGACGGTGCCGATCGGGTGCCAGCCGTCGGCGTGGCGGGCGGTGCGGCGGAGCGCCGCCTTGCTGTGGCCGCCAACCCAGATCGGCGGATGCGGGCGCTGGACCGGCAGCGGTTCGCACCGCAGTGGGGCAAAGCTGTAGTAGGTGCCTTGATGCTCGACCGGTCCGGGACTCCAGAGTTTTTTGTAGATGGCCAGATATTCGTCGCTGACCGCGCCGCGGCGGTCGAAGTCGGCGGCGCCCAGTGCCTCGAATTCCTCGCGCAGCCAGCCGACGCCGATGCCCAGCGTGACTCTTCCCTGCGACAGCACGTCGATGGTGGCAATCATCTTCGCGGCCAGCACGGGATTGCGGTGCGGCAGGATCAGCACGCTGGTGATGAAGCGCAGGGTGGATGTGCGGCCGGCGGCGAAGGCCATGAGGG
>JAYUEJ010000325.1:0-17034 GCA_043739265.1 Rhodopila sp.
CGCCCGATTGGCCATACAATCCGCGTGCTCGATGGTTCCGTAGCAGCCTGTCGAGAATGGAGGGTAGGTCGGCTACCCGGTCGTTACCAAATAACGCCATAAGACCCTTAAACGATGACCTCTTGTCCTGCGATGCAGCCGTGGCATAAAAAGCGGCGAGACATTCTTTGCGCTTGAGGTATCCCATGGCCAACGACGGCACGACTCGTTACAGCGGACCGGACTCCATCGAAGCGCTGACGGCGGATCGGGAGAAGATGTGGGCCGGTTTCACCAGCGCCACCACTGGCACCGTGCTCTTCATGATCGTGCTACTGGTCGCAATGGCGGTCTTCCTCCTGTAGTCACAGCCTCCGGCAGTTCTCATGTCGGCCAACCCCGGTTTTAAGGATGAGGGAAAAAGCGAGGGCATCCGCCTGATTTGGCTGTCAGGGCGGCCTTTGCGGGGGCTCGACGAAGGCCAGGGCCTCCAGACTATCCCGGCACGACGGAAGCACAGTGATTTTCCGCAAGGGTTCGTCGAGCGGCCGCGCACTTCCAACCCGTGTCCCAGACCGTTCAACCGAGCTGCCCAGGCCTGCCAATCGCGCCATGCCCGCATGTGAGCAGCCTCCAAACCACCCATTCGACAAGAAACCGTCCGGAACCGCATGACGGTCCTTGGCGGACCTTGACGCGAATTGCTATGGTGACGGCAGCGATTCGCTTGCTTCCCCGCCGGGCGGGGTTCAGAAGCAGCGGGCGGACGTAGGTAGGATACAGACCATGAAGCTAAAGGCCGACCGCGCCACGTTGATCAAGGCCTTGGCCCACGTCCAAAGCGTGGTGGAACGGCGCAACACCATCCCCATTCTGGCGAACGTGATGATCGCCGTGCGGGACGGCAAGCTGACCCTGACGGCCACCGACATGGAAATCGCCATCGTCGAGGACGTGACCGCCACGTCCAGCCGCAACGGCGCCTGCACCGCACCGGCCGCTACGCTGTATGAAATCGTCCGCAAGCTGCCGGATGGGGCGGAGGTCGAACTCGATCATCCCGGCGGCGACGCCCAGCTTGCGCTGCGGGCGGGACGCTATGACACCAAGCTGACGGTGCTGCCGGTCGAGGATTTTCCGTCGATGACCGCCGGCAGCCTGCCGCACAAATTCTGCCTGAGCGCGCATACGCTGCGGGCGCTGATCGACCGCACCAAGTTCGCGATCAGCACGGAGGAGACGCGGTATTATCTGAACGGCATCTACCTGCATCACGCCGACAGCGACGGCACCCCGGTGCTGCGCGCCGTCGCGACGGACGGCCACCGTCTGGCCCGCGTCGAGGAACCGCTGCCGGAAGGTGCGGCATCCATGCCGGGCGTCATCATTCCCCGCAAGACGGTGAACGAATTACGGAAACTGCTGGACGAGGTCACCGGCAATGTGGAGGTGGCGTTGTCCGACACCCGCATCCAGTTCCGCGCCGACCAGATGCTGCTGACCAGCAAGCTGATCGACGGCACCTTCCCGGAATATGAGCGGGTGATCCCGCGCGGCAACGACAAGGTGCTGCGCGTCGGCAAGAAGGATTTCGCCGATGCGGTGGCTCGTGTCGCGGCGATCTCGTCGGAACGGTCGCGACCGGTAAAACTATCGCTGGCGCGCAATCTGCTGGTGCTGTCCGCCTCCAGCCCGGAACAGGGCACCGCGACCGAGGAACTGGACGGCGACCGGGTCAAATACGACGCCGGCCCGTTGGAGATCGGCTTCCAGGCGCGGTATCTTAACGACATCACCGATCAGATTCCGGAACAGGTGGAGTTTCGGTTTGCTGATGGATCAGCGCCGACGGTGGTGCAGGATGCGGGCGATGCCAGTGCCTTGTATGTGCTGATGCCGATGCGGGTTTGATACGTGGGGCGGGTCTGAGCCCGGATTCCCGGGAATGCCCTCGAGGTCGTGCCCGGCGTCGATCCGGGCACGGGTGGCCGGTATCAGTCGTTGCCCGGAGCCCGGCCGGCCACGATCGCGTGCATACCGGGCGAGCGTCCTCCACGCTCCAGCGCGGCCGACGATATCGGCATCCTGACCACGGTCTGTAGAATCACGGCGCCCAGGATCGTGATCCCCGCGCCGATCGCCAGCGCGATCACGAACGACCCCGTCAGATCGACCACCAGGCCGGTGACCAAAGGCGAGGCGGTGCCGCCGATATAGCCGCCGAAATTCTGGATGCTGGCGACCGACGTGCAATAGGACTGCGGTGCGATCGCCGTGATCAGCGTCCATTTCGCGGCGATGCCGAGCGACAGGAAGAACATCGCGGCGGAGATCGCGATCACCGCCTGGGTTCCGTTGCTGGCCTGAGTCGCGACGATGGTACACAGCCCCGACGCCAGCAGCCCAAGGATGCAGGGCAGCCGGCGACTGGCGACCAGTTCCATCTCGCCGCGGGCGAAGCGGTCGGTAATCCGGCCGCCCGACCAGGCACCCAGCACCGAAAAAGCCAGCGGGATCATCGCCAGAAATCCGGTTTTGGCGATGCTGATGTGCTGCTGCATCTCCAGATACGCCGGCAGCCAGGTCTGGTACATCCACACCGCGTAGCCGCTGCAGAACGATCCCAGCATCAGGCCCCACATGGAGCGGAAGCGGAACAGGCGACCCCAGTTGCGCAGTTCCACCGGCGCCTCGGCGGCGCGGTTTTCGGCCAGGTAGGCTTCATCTTGCGGTTCAAGCCGGGTCTTGGCCGGATCGCGATACAGTTTGAACCACACCAACGCGCCGAACAGGCCGGCGACGCCCATGGTGACGAACATGGTGTGCCAGCCGAATCCCAGCATCAGCGCGGTCAGCAGCGGCGGCGCGATGGCCGGGCCGATGCTGCCGCCGGAGTTGTAAACACCGGTGGGTTTGCCTCGGTCCTTGAGGTGGAACCAGTCGCTGGTGACCCGCACCGCGCCGGGGAAGGCTGGGCTTTCGGTGGCGCCGAGTGCGATGCGAGCCCACATAAGCTGGACGTAGTTGCCCGCCAGACCGCCCGCCGCCTGCGCTATGGACCAGGCAACCAGGGCCAGTCCTACCAGATAGCGGGGACCGAGGCGGTCGAGCGCGAAGCCGACGGGGATTTGGAAACAGGCGTAGGTGATGGACCAAAACGCCTGGAGGGCCCCGATCGCGGTGGCGCTGAGACCGAATTCCTGCCGGATCGTCACGTTGGCGATCGCGAGCGTCGAGCGGTCGATATAGTTCAGCGCAATGGCGGCGGTCGCCAGTCCGACGGCGATCCATTGCATCCGCCGCATTCTGGGCGACACCGGGGAGACGGCCATGGTTTCATCCACTTTTTGGTTTGCGCGTTGATCCCGGCATGGTTTGGTTCGGTTAGCAATTGCGATGCCTTCACGGCGGCCCGCTGTACCGCCATCCTGGCCTTGTGCTTCGCCTCAATCGCCTCACGCTGACCGACTTCCGTAGCTATGCCGCGCTGACCTGGCGGCCGGCGGCGCGGATCAGCGTGCTTTACGGGCCGAACGGCAGCGGTAAGACCAATTTGCTGGAGGCACTGTCTTTACTCGTCCCGGGCCGGGGGCTGCGCGGCGCGCGCAACGCCGATCTGCCGCGCCTGGGCGGTCCGGGCGGCTGGGCGGTCAACGCCCGGTTTCAGACGACGGCTGGCGAGGCCAGTGTCGGCACGGGGAGCGATCCGGGGTCCGACCGGCGGGTGTTCCGCCTGGATGGCGCCGCGCCGCGCAGCCAGGCCGATATTTCCCGCATTGTCGCCGCGGTCTGGCTGACGCCGCAGATGGACCGGTTGTTCCAGGAGGGATTGTCGGGACGGCGGCGGTTCCTCGACCGGCTGGTGTGGGCGCTGGAGCCCGGCCATGCCCGCGAGATGGCGGCGCACGACACCGCCGTGGGCAGCCGCAACCGGCTGCTGGCGGAGGGGCGGCATGACCGCGCCTGGCTTGCCGGGCTGGAGGATTCGATCGCGCGGCACGCGGTGGCTGCCTCGGCTGCGCGGCTGGGCCTGGTCAACCGCCTGAACGAACGGATTGAGGCCGGTGCCGGCGCGTTCCCCGCAGGCCGCATCGGTCTGGCCTGCGTGATCGCCGAACGGCTGCAAACCGAACCCGCCCTGGCGGTGGAAGACTGGTTGCGCGACGGTTTGGCGGCGAATCGCCCGCGTGATGCGGCGGCTGGCACCAGTGCGTTGGGGGCGCACCGGACCGACATGCTGCTGACCGATGTGACCACGGCCACGCCGGCCGCCCTGGCCAGCACCGGGCAGCAGAAGGCGCTGCTGATCGGCGTGATTCTGGCGCATGCCGGCCTGATCGCCTCGGCGCGCGGTTTCGCCCCGCTGCTACTGCTGGACGAACCCGCCGTACACCTGGATTCCGAGCGGCGCCGAGCGCTGTGGGATGTGCTGGTTTCGCTGCCGGCGCAGACCGTGGTCACCGGCACGGATGCCGATACGTTCCTGCCTTTGGCCGCGCATGCCGAGGCGTTGGCGACCGGCGACGGCGGTTTGCATCCGGATGGGCGTTTTCTTCGTCCGGAAACCGATACAGCCCCTGTCCCGCCGGCTCTGTAGCTGCTATCTATCTATAGTACCAATCCAACAGCATGGAGTCGTTCCCCGGCATGTCTGACAACGCCGCGCCGCCCCCCGATTCTGATCCTGACGCGTATGACGCCGCCTCGATCTCGGTCCTTAGAGGCCTTGATGCCGTCCGTCGGCGCCCCGGCATGTATATCGGGGACACCGATGACGGCTCCGGCCTGCATCATATGGCGTTCGAGATCATCGACAACGCGGTGGATGAGGTCCAGGCCGGGTTCGCCTCGAACGTGGAACTGACGCTGAACGGCGACGGCAGCGTGACCGTGCGCGACGACGGGCGCGGCATTCCGACCGATATTCATCATGAGGAAGGCATCTCCGCCGCCGAAGTGGTGCTGACGCGGCTGCATGCGGGGGGCAAGTTCAACCAGAACTCCTACAAAGTGTCGGGCGGCCTGCATGGGGTCGGCGCGGCGGTGGTCAACGCTTTGTCGGAATGGATGGAGGTCAAAATCTGGCGGTTGGGTCAGGAACACCGCATCCGGTTCCAGCACGGCGAACCGGATGGGCCGCTGGAAATCGTCGGTCCGACCGATCGCGTGAGTGGCACCGAAGTGACGTTCAAGGCCAGCCCTGGCACGTTCACCAAGACCGAGTTCGACTACAGCCTGCTGGAACGGCGGCTGCGGGAGCTGGCGTTCCTGAACTCCGGCATGAAAGTGGTGCTGCGCGACGAACGGCATGCGCCGGCGGTTGAGAGCGTGATGCGCTACGACGGCGGCCTGGTTGCTTTCGTGGAGTGGCTGGACCGGTCCAAAAACGCGGTGTTCACGCCGCCGATCAGCCTGCGCACGTCGCCCGATCAGCAGGGAATCCGGGCCGAGTTCGCGTTGTCATGGAACGATAGTTTCCATGAGACGATGCTGTGCTTCACCAACAACATTCCGCAGCGCGACGGTGGGTCGCATCTGGCCGGATTCCGTCAGGCGCTGACCCGCGTGGTGACGAAGTATGCCCAGAGCATGGGGAAGAAAGATTCCCTGGAGTTGGTGGGCGAGGACATGCGCGAGGGGATGACGGCGGTGCTGTCGGTTAAAGTGCCGGACCCGAAGTTTTCGTCGCAAACCAAGGACAAGCTGGTGTCGTCCGAGGTGATGCCGGTGGTCCAGGCCGCGGTGGCCGATGCGGTTTCGCATTGGTTTGAGACGCATCCGAAGGAGGCCAAGGGCATCATCCAGAAGGTGATGGATGCCGCCGCCGCTCGGGAGGCCGCCCGCAAGGCGCGGGAACTGACTCGGCGCAAAGGCGTGCTGGATATCTCCACATTGCCGGGCAAGCTGGCGGACTGCCAGGAACGCGACCCGGCGAAGTGCGAAATCTTCATCGTCGAGGGTGACAGCGCGGGCGGGTCGGCCAAACAAGGCCGCGACCGAAAATTTCAGGCGATTTTGCCGCTGAAGGGCAAGATTTTGAATGTCGAGCGGGCTCGGTTCGACCGCATGCTCGGTAGCCAGGAAATCGGCACGCTGATCACCGCTTTGGGCACCGGCATCGGTCCCGGCCCGGTGGATCAAGGCGGCTTCGAAGCCGGCAAGTTGCGCTACCACCGCATTGTCATCATGACGGACGCCGATGTGGACGGATCGCACATTCGGACGCTGCTGCTGACGTTCTTCTTCCGCCAGATGCGGGAACTGATCGAGCGTGGGCATTTGTATATCGCGCAGCCTCCTTTGTACCGAGCCAAGCGCGGGTCGGATGAACGGTATTTGAAGGACGACAACGCGCTGGAATCGTTTCTGCTGGACAAGGCTTTGGCGGATGCGCGGCTGACTTATGCCAACGGCGATGTGCATGAGAAAGAGGATTTGCGGCGGGAGGTCAATCTGCTGCGGGAGGCTTCGCATAACCTGAAGCGGCTGTCGGCGGTTATTCCGGTCATGCTGCTGGAACAGGCGGCGATCGCCGGGGTGCTGACTCCCGATGCGGTGCGCGCGACGGCCGCGGCACCGGATTTCGTTACTCGGCTGAACGCGGTGTCGCTGCCGACCGAACGCGGGTGGGTGGTGAGTGCGGATCATGGGCTGACGTTGTCGCGGACGGTGCGTGGGGTGGCCGAACGCTATACGCTGGAACCGTCTGCGCTGCGGAGTGCGGAGGCGCGGTGGCTGGCGGAGCGGGCGACGGCGCTGGCTCAGCGGTTCAGTGTGCCGGCGAAATTGAAGCTGGATGCGCAAGAGCCTTCGGTGGCTGGTCCGGCGACGACGTATGACCGGATTATCGCGCACGGGCGGCGTGGCCTGTCGGTGCAGCGGTTTAAGGGGTTGGGTGAGATGAACCCGGATCAGCTTTGGCAGACGACGCTGGATCCGTCGATCCGGACGCTGCTGCAGGTGAAGATCGGGGATTCGGAGGAGGCCGCCCAGGTGTTCAGCACGCTGATGGGGGATGTGGTGGAGCCTCGGCGGGACTTTATTGTGGGGAATGCGCTGAAGGTGGCGAATTTGGATGTTTGACGCACGTCAATGTTGAACAATCGGAATATTCGCAAACAAGGACTATTGTGACGACAGGGCAATCGGGTGAAGAAACGAGGCGGCAACGCCAATTCGCGCGGGCACGACGGACAGCCACCAGCCGGGATGCGGATCGCCCTTTGCGCTTCTGAAAGTCGCTTGGTTGCACCGCCTGATTCTGGCCACAGTTCGCTCATACCCGCCCGGGCTCTCGCCTGGACCACGTCGAGACCGGGTTGGCGCCAAACGCGGCGCTCGGCTTCCTCCCGCCGGTGAACCATGTAGTAGCCGCCTTCGACCCCGCAAGATCGCATTCAGCGCCAAGCCGCCAAGAACGCCAAAACGTTGGACCCTCTCCCGGCGGCGGACCATAACGCATATCGAACGGCCATCGATCGTGGCGTTCCTGGCGGCTTGGCGCTGAACTGGGTCCGTGCAACCGCACGGAATTGGAAATTCGTCTTTGTCGGGAAACTGCATGTTGAGATCTCGACGGGGATATTCGCCTTGCGTCGCGGGGAAGACTTGTTGTCCCTGTCATTTCGCCGGGCGAAGCACTCGGGAGATTGTCATGGCGTCCAACTTCCACTACCTCCTTCGCATTCCCGCGTCTCTGATGACCGACCTGCGGGCGGCGTCCGAGATTGATGACGTCACGATAAACGGATTTGTCATCCAGGCGGTCGCCGAGAAAATCGCAGTGCTTCGCGCCCGTGGCCTTCTTGGGGACTTCACGTCAGAAGAACAGACGGCCTATCTGCAACACCGTGCGGCCCGGTCCGCCAAGGGCAGACTTGCGGAGATCATTGGGAAGGCAGGGGCGACCGGTGACCGGCTGGCCGGGGACGACGTTCCGGATGGTTGGCTACCTGAGCAGGGGTCACAGGACGGCGGCGGGGTTTCCAAAATGCGTGGTCCTCGCAGGGGAAGGTGATGTGAGCGGGCATCGCAAGCCGCGAGAGGCGGAAGAAGCCGCCCTGATGCAACCCGCCGATCTCAGTGAGTGCGGTCGCTTGCTGGGTTTCACCCAAGTGAAAGCTGCGAGAATGCTGAGTGGTACAAGTTGCCTCCGCTATACACAGTGGGAAATCAGCAGAATGGAATGTGACGGTAGAGGCATGTCATTGCAAATCGCCGCCTCCATCCTTTACAGGGTCCACGGTTGTGATGCTGACGGTACCGGCGCGGTCATTTTCATACCGGACCCTCGACCTTAAAGGTTCGGACGGCTGACCCAAGCGAATTTCGAAGCGTTTGTCCCAGGGAAAGACGCCGTGGTTACGGCGCTTCCCTGGGTATATGGCTAATGACGTGCGGAAGAAGTTCTCGACCGATTGTTGCAACTATCAGAAGTCTGATGCTCCCTCTTGACCGCCCGAAGTCCGCGTTGACGACCCGTATGGAGGTGGAAATTTGGATCACTTATCATCTCAGTGCCTAATGGCAATGACCACGCTTCAACCGAGAAGGCAACGTGCCATCCCGTTGGGGCGGAGCTAAAAAGTGACAGCGCCAGCAAACACCAGCGAGACTGAAACTTGCTTTTGAGTGGTCGGATTCGATCAGTGGAAGTATTTCGGTGCGGGGGTGTGGTCCCCTTTAACAGACGGTTCATGGAAGCCTCGATAGCAAGAATTCGAGAAATCCCCTGGTCGTCTGGACCCGATGGGCAGGCTGATATCAAGCTGTGCGTCGCCCCTGGCCGTCTGGACCCGATAGAACGCAGCCTTGATATCACTTTCCAAAAGATGGCATGAGCCTTATGCAATAGCAACGCCTTTGACATTAAGTCCTTTTGCTATCGCAGGCGCCCCGTGATCCGATCGTCGCAGGTGTTCACCAAACGCGGCCAACTTCTTTCACCACCTGCTGCTCGCCTTCGGGGATGGGACATAGGCGGCCCGCCACGACGCGAAATGGAGCTTCAACTCAGCGGGCAACTGAGCCTCAAATGCCTCGTCCAGCGGAAACTGCGGCATGCGGCGCGCGACCATGTCGAGCAGCTTCTGTGCCTGGCGCGCGTCTTTTGGGCGTTTGGCCGGGTTCCTTTTCTCCTGCTCAGACAACCAGGCCTTCTGGAGAGCGAACCAGCGGGGGTCCGGGACGACCAGACGCGCGGGCGATCCATCACGAGCAACCACCACATGATCGATGAACCGGCCGTTGAGCAGCCACTCCTGCTCAGGCAACGGATACGGTCTGGGCTGATCGCGACGAGGCAGCGCGGCAAGCCTGGATGGAGAACACAGCAATTCAAACTCGTACGCCTTGGAATTTCGCGCCTGGAACGGGCGTTCGGTATTCACGGTGTAGGTGTTGTCCACGCTCTTGAGCATGGGCCAGACTACGGCCATCTCAACCCGATCGGCGGCTACCCATGCCATTTCGAAGTCATCGGTCGTGACGTCCACACCCTCGAACGCCATTGTGGCCTCCAGGGAGTACGCAGCCATGGCATTCGTTCCGACCACGATCAAGTGAGACCCCAGCAAGGAGCGACGGTCGGCTTCGCGGAGGATTTCGGCGGCCTGGGGGGCGATCAAAGGCAGACGGAGTGTTTGATAAATGCGGCAAGATGTCTCCATCGCGCCGCGGCTGGTTTCCTCGCGTTGTTTCAACGTTATCTTGTTGGCCCCGAAGTCCGCCATGGTTTGTTCGGTGGCGAGGTTCCTCGGGCCGATGGAGGTGCCAGAGCCTTGCCTGTCGCGTAGTGCGTAAAGGTAGTCGGTACCGTTAATTGTTTTCCACTTCATGCCATAAGGAAGCTGAGCCATGGCACGCCGCGTCTGCACCCAGACTTCGTAATGCTGGTGCAGGTTGACGATCACGCGATTGCGTTCGTCGTCAAATCCAAGATTATGATTCAACATGATTTAACCCGCAAATTACCTTCGAAAGGTATATTGCGGGTTAAATTATTAAAAATCAATAACGTAGCTAAGATTGATGTGAATCCGCATCAACGTGGCATCAGGTCCGCGGCGGAGGCCACTGTGTCGAACAAGCCGATCGGTGGAAATTGCGATGGGACAAGGCGATGCGCCGGTCGATTGTGTCGGGAGAGCCCGAAGCGTCCGGGCCCTACCCCGCCTTGTCATCGATCAACCGAGCCACGCGACGCAGTGCCAGCAGATAGCCTTGCGTGCCGAACCCCGCGATCACGCCATCGGCTCGTCCAGAAACGAATGAGTGGTGCCGGAACGCCTCGCGCTTATGCACATTCGAGATGTGGACTTCGATCACCGGGGCATCGAACGTGTTCAACGCATCCAGAATCGCCACCGAGGTATGGGTGAACGCCGCCGGATTGATGACGATTCCCCCGGCGGTTTCCCGCGCCTGGTGGATCCAGTCGATGATTTCGTATTCCCGGTTGCTCTGATGAAAGCGTATTTCCAACCCCAGTTCCACCGCCAACACTCGGCAATCCCGTTCCACATCGGCCAGGGTCTCGTGGCCGTAGATATGCGGCTGGCGTTTGCCCAGCAGGTTCAGGTTCGGGCCGTTCAGGACATAAACGAGGCGGCTCATGATTGATCCTTTCAATGCCTGGCCAGGATCTGACCGGGGGACTTACGCGACCGAATTGCGTGTTGTCGCGGACAACACATTTTGGCCTGGCTTGCTCGTCGGTGTGACCGATGGTTAGTGGCCATTGGCCATGAAGATCACCCGATCCGCAACCTGCCGCGCGAAACCCATTTGCCGGGGGACGCCGATCGACGCCATGCCGTCCGCCGCGGTTCGGGCGGTCAACTTTGAAGTCGGGGGATCCCGGCCATTGTCAAGCCGCTGGACAATGACCAGCCTGATCGCGACACTGTTTGCACGTCCGAATTCATTAGCGGAGGACTGAGTCTGCTTAATCCCGCCGCCCCATTGGCCCGCCTGCTTCACGCGCCCATGCGACCGGGTGCGGTGACCTGGATCGGCCTGCGGCCGGAGCGGCGGAAGTCAGTTTGTTCTGTGCCGGAGGCGGATCTCGATCCCGCGCATGGCCTGTCCGGCGACCACTATCGCGGGGACAAAGACCAACTTCGACAGGTCACCTTGGTGCAGTCCGAACATCTGGTGGCGATCGCCGCCTTTTTGGGCGTTGTCCGGATAGACCCTGACCGGTTGCGCAGGAATATCGTCGTGTCGGGGATCAACCTGCTGGCTTTGCGAGGGCACCATTTCCGGTTCGGATCGGCCATTCTGCTCGGCACCGGCGCCTGCCACCCCTGTTCCCGGATGGAGGAAAGTCTTGGCACCGGCGGCTACAACGCGGTGCGCGGGCACGGCGGCATCACCGCGCGC
Organism: Rhodopila sp.; assembly: GCA_043739265.1. GTDB lineage: Bacteria > Pseudomonadota > Alphaproteobacteria > Acetobacterales > Acetobacteraceae > Rhodopila. The sequence continues at coordinate 11,362 of JAYUEJ010000325.1, forward strand.
GTGATCAACGGCGGACGGGTTCAATTGGGTGATGCGCTGGTTCGGATCGACGCCGCGGCCGAACGCGCCGTAGATTGTGCGGATGTATCGATCTCAGGACCACCTGACCGCGCGCCGCCATGCATGATTTCATCCCCATAGCCGTCGCGGCACTGCTGGGCGCCGCCGTCGGGGCCGAGCGGGAATGGCGGCGCCATGCGGGCGAACTACGCTCGTGTGCCCTGGTAGCGGCAGCGGCTTGTCTGTTTGCCCGCATCGCGGTCGGCTATGGTGGCGGCAATCCAGGCGCCGCACTGGGTGCGATCGCTTCCGGTATCGGCTTTCTGGGCGCCGGTGTCATCATGCGCCAGGGTTCGCATGTGCGCGGCCTGTCCACCGCCGCCACCTTCTGGGCGGTGGCAGCGATTGGAACCGCAGCGGGCGTGCTGGAGTTTGGCCAGGCGTTCGCCCTCACCATCGTCATCCTGTTCGCCCATATCGTGCTGCGATCGCTGTCCGGTTGGATCGAGCGGGTCGCGCCGCCCGAGGATGACGTTCAACGCTGACGATCGAGTCTTGGTATGGCGCCGCGTCGCCCCAACCAGGCGCGCTTTGTCAGAGCAAACCCTTCACCCGCAGAAGCCCGAACGCGGACATCGTCATCGCCTCCCGCACTGTTCCGTCACGGATCATCGCCTCAAATTCCGCCAACGCAACGCTCCGGCAGATCATGTCCCGCTCGGTTGATTCGCGTTGATGGTCGCCTTGCGTCAGACCTGTCGCGAGAAAGATGTGACCACGTTGATTGCAGTATCCTGGCCCCTGAAAAATCGTGCCGGCCGGGGTCATGCGGTCGGCGACCAACCCGGTTTCCTCCCGCAGCTCCGCCGCCGCCAGGACTTCGGGGTCGGTCCCGGGCGCATGCTCCCACATGCCCATGGGGAATTCCCACACCCGTTCGCCGACCGGATAGCGATATTGCTCCACCAGCGTCACGCACCCATCCTGCCACGGGACGATCACCACGAAGTCGGCGCGTTCGACCACGCCATAGAGCCCGTCGGAGCCATCGGCGTGGCGAATGCGGTCCTCACGGACGCGCGTCCAGCGGTTTTCGTAGGCGATACGGCTGGAGAGGGTGAGATACGGGCTGATCATCGGGTCAGGGTGCCTGTCGCTGCGGTTGATTGGCAGCGTAACACAGAGGTCAGCCGGCGCAGGGCCTTCCCACGACGATGGATCACGGTTCCAGAAATCGACCCGTGCGCTGGAACCCGGACATCATGCGATGCGCGTGCCGGCCTGGCGCCAAACATAAGTTATACTTTAATCGCAACAATTGATGATTACAGTTAACCCAGTTCGACGCTGCCCGCTACTTCGCCGCCATTGGACCCGGCGCCAGGGTACTTTTCATCCCGCATCCACAATCGGACCAGCAACGACCTTCGGCATGATGTCGTTGCTATACTAGCGTGGCGCAGCAATCGCCGTGGCGACGCCGCTGGCTGGTTGCTCCTGCAATGGACGGTGCAATTCGGTCGGCGTATCGGGCTGTATGGCCGGCTGTGGCACCAGCGTCACACGCTCTTGCAACGGACGCCGATCCAATACCACCGGCGCCGCGGTTGGGGCCGGCGTCGCCGCGGGTGCGGCAAGCGGCTCTTGAGCGGGAGACAGTGACACGGTTGTCGCCTCCGCACGGGGTGCCCGGACGTTGTGAGGAACCAGGTCGTCCTGCACGGGGCCTCGGGACTCCACCGCCGCACCCGCACCCGCACCGGGCTGGACACCCGATTCGACTTTGGCCGCCGTTGGCTGAGACATGGGCGATACGTCCGGTATAGCCGGCCGCGGGATCGGTTTGGCATCCGCGACTGGCGGCGATGGCGAAACCGCCCGGGGCACGGCGGGAGCGTCGCGAGCCGCCGCGGGATCGGCGCGTTGTTCCTGCAGCGGACGATGGATGACCACCGGTTCCGCACGCCGCGCAACCCGGTCGGGGGCAGCCGCGACGGGTTCCACAAGAACTACAGCGGGTTCGACCCGAGGCGGGATGGTTTCCGTCAGAACCCCACGCGAGACGATCCTGGTGCCGGCGTCGGGCTGGAAACCGGCTCCTTGCATCGAGATCGCCTGGGTCAGGCTGGACAGGTCAGACGGTCCGATCCGCGCACCGAGCATCTGGCGCGCTTCCACCGAATGACCGGTCGCCGCATCGAGAATGCCGAGGTTGGTCTTGATCCGCTCCGGCAGATTAGAGGCGCTCCGTAACGGCAGCATGGTGACCCGGGCTTCTTCCCGATGGCCTGAAAGCAACAGCGACAAAGCGAGGTCATTGCTGATTGTGATATCGTCGGGCGACAACGCCAGGGCCTTGCGGTAAAGGTCCTGCGCCTGATCATGCTTGTGCAGGATATCAAGAGCCACGGCCTTGTTGACCAGGGCTTTCTCATCGTCCGGCCTGATTGCCAAAACGTCGGACAACGTTTGCACCGCCCGCGCGGGTTGGCCCGCCATGACCTGAATCGCGCCCAACGTCCGCAGCAATTCGATGTCGTGCGGCGCGGTCTTCAGCCGGCGCGTAAGCAGCGCGGCGGCATCTTCCAGGCTGCCGTTGCGCGCCAGCCCCTCGGCGCTGCGAAGTTGCGTCTGTGTATCGTTCGGCGCATCGTTCGCGGCGGCGGCATACATCGCCAGCGCGGTTTGCCGATCCCCGGATGCTTCGGCCGCTTCGCCCACGCGCAGGCGGGATTCAGCGGTCAGCGCACGCGGCTGTGCGTCACGTTGCGGCGAGCATCCAGCCAACAGACCAATCCAGACGGCTGATGTCGCCACGTAAGTCAAGCCCACCCATTTCATGATATACGCTCCAAACGACTCAATCATGATCGCGCCGGGGGGGCCGTCCAAGGCACCAGAATCATGCTATTGGAGAAGACCTTAGGCTATATCAGGCAGATTGTCACCTTAAAGTGATCTAGTGACCGATAAAATGAGCTAGTGACCGATTCCGTGCAAACTATCTCCCAAGCGCAGGAACGCCGGGCCAACGAGGACGATGAACAACGACGGCATGATGAAAAGGATCAGGGGCAAGGTCAGCATCACCGGCAATTTGGATGCCTTGGCTTCCAGTGCGATCATCCGATCGCGGCGCAAATCGAGCGCGACCGAGCGCAATGCCTGGCTGAGCGGCGTGCCGTATTTGATTGACTGCGACAGCATGGTTGCGACCCGGCGGGCGCCTTGCACGCCGGTGCCCTCGGCGAAATTCCGGAAAGCGTCCCGCCGGTCGGGCAGTACCCGCATGTCGTCAAGCAACCGGCTTAATGCCAGGGACATCGCGGCATTGGAGTGGCGCATCTCTCGGCTGACATGCTCGATGGCACTTTCCAGCCCCATGCCTGCCTCACTGCACACCACCAACAGGTCCAGCGAATCCGGCACACCCCGGCGCAGCGCGGCCAGAAAAGGCCGGCGGACGACTCCGATGATCCAGTCAGGGCCGAGTAGTCCGAATGGAATCGCGAAGAGGGTCATTAACATCGTCTGGCGGCCGGACAGACCTGCCGCCAGCCCGTAGGTCAGGGCCGCCACGGGGACGGCAACCACCATCACAACCTTCACTCCAAGCAGGATCGGCAACAATGTCCGCGGTTGCAAGCCGGCGCTGGAGATCATGCTTTCAAGCGCGGCGACATCCTTCTCGGAATACAGGCTGGTGCGTCCGCGGATTGTTTCGCCGATCCACTGCAGCAGCCGGCGCACCGAACCCAGTGTGCTTTCATCGACCTGATTTTGCGCGGTGGATCGCGTCAGGGCAATCGCTGTCACGCGTTGTTCCAGCGTCCGAGCCGTCAGGCCGCGCAACACCATGATCACCGCGACCGCGGCGAGCAACATCGCGCCGAAGCCAAGAAGAGCGTTTAAGATGGCCTGATTTTCGGTCATTCCTTGGTCGCTCCGATGATCAATTGTCGCATCGTCAGCGCCCCCACCAACAAGGTGATAATCCCGATCGCCAGCAATCTCGTGCCGCGCGGGTCGGTGAACAGGATCGCGATTTGGTCCGGCTGGGTAATGGCGGAAATACCGCCGGACACGATGGGAAGGATACCCAGGATGACCGCCGACGCCTTTGCCTCGCCCGAAAGCGCCCTTGCCCGCGCCGCGATAGTCAGCCGTTCCCGGACGATTTCAGCCAAATTCTGAATGGTCTCGGCGAGCCGGCCGCCGCTTCGGGCCTGGACACCGATGGTGACGGCGAAAATCGCATACTCGGTGACGCCGGTCCGATGATGCAGGGACAGCAATGCCGCATCGGGCGAGCTGCCAAGCGCGATTTCGTTTACGACGCGGATGAATTCCTCGCGGGTCGGGGACGGCATTTCATCCGCCACCGCACGAAACGCTTCCGACACCGGCAGGCCCGCTCGGGTCGCGCTGACCACCAACTGCACGGTATCGGGAAGCTGGCTCACCAGCTTTGCCTGGTAGCGCCCAATCTCCCAGCCGAAAACACCCCGCACCAGCAACAGGCCGGCCAACAGTCCGACGCCCACGCTGGCCGGCCCCGGCAACAGGAACTGACTGAGCCAAAAGAACAGACCGGAGCAGACGATCCCGAAACCGATGATCCAGAATGGGGCGCACACATGCGCCAGCGGCACATCTTTCGGCACTTTCAGCAGGCGCGCGATGGCGCTGAAATGCGACGCTGCCTCCTGGCGCACGCGAATGTTTGTGGAAACCTCCCGGTTCAGTTGCTGCAAACCGCTGCCGGCCACCACATTTTCGAGCCGCTTCTGCAACTCCTTCCGGTCGCCGGACGCCTTGGCCACCCACAAAAACCCGACCCCGATGCAGGCCAGCAGGACCAACGGCAGTAGCAGTTCCTCAAGCATTCTCAGACTTCGCCGTTCGCGGTCGTCCAGGCACGCGCCAGATTGTAATAATCGAGCCGAGACTGGAAACTCGGGCGAACACTGGATGCACGGTAATGCCCGATGATGCGCCGGTTCGCATCCTCGCGCTCAAACTCAAACCGTACGATGTCATTGGTGGTGATCACGTCACCCTCCATGTTGCAGATATCGGTGACCTGGGTGATCCGGCGCCCGCCGTCCTGCATGCGTTCGATGTGGACAATCAGATCGATGGCGCCAACGATCTGCTCGCGGATCGCTCGGGGCGGCATCTGAAATCCACCCATCATCACCATGTTCTCGACCCGGGTCAGGCCTTCGCGGGCATTGTTCGCATGGATCGTGGCCAGCGAGCCGTCATGCCCGGTGTTCATTGCCTGCAACATGTCGAACGCTTCCGCACCGCGCACCTCACCCAGGATGATGCGATCGGGCCGCATGCGAAGCGCGTTATGGACCAGGTTGCGCTGGTCGATCTTGCCGCTTCCCTCCAGATTCGCCGGACGGGTTTCCAGCCGGATGACATGCCGCTGCTGAAGCTGCAGTTCGGCGGCATCCTCGATCGTAACGATCCGTTCGCCATCGTCGATCATGTTGCTCATGGCGTTCAGCAGCATGGTCTTGCCCGACCCGGTGCCGCCGGCGATCAGCACGTTCAGGCGGCAGCGGGCGGCGATGCCCAGGATGCGGGCCACACCGGTGGTCATCGTGCCGTTCTCCACCATCTCATTCAAACCGAGACGGCGGCGGGAGAACTTACGGATCG
>JAYUEJ010000326.1:0-5663 GCA_043739265.1 Rhodopila sp.
CACGTTTTCACACTTACCAATCGATCGCTGCATTTGAAGCGGCAGACAATAACGGGAGGATTCCATCCATGCGCATCGCCGCCGCGATCATCGCCGTCACCATCGCCGCCATACCTCTGGCTCACGCCCAGGCCCCGGCAGCCGCACCGGCAGCCGCGCCGGCCGCAGTACCGGAAGCCATGCCGTTCGATATCCCCTACGGCACGCCGATCGGCATAGACGCGGCCAACAAGGCGATCGCCGCCGCGGTGGCCGAGGCGAAGAAGCATAACTGGAAGATGTCGGTCACCGTGGTCGATCCGGCAGGAAACCTTGTCGCCCACGCCACGATGGATGGCACGCAATACGGATCGATCGAGATTTCGCAGGCCAAGGCCCGCACCGCGGCCATTTACAGACGGCCATCCTCGGTTTTCCAGGTGGCGATCAACACCAACGGATCTCCGGCTACCCTCAGCGTGCTGGCTCTCACACACAGCGCCGCCAGCGGCGGCGGATTTCCGATCGTCGTGGACGGCAAGCTGATCGGCGCGCTGGGTGCCAGCGGCGGCATCGTCGCGCAGGATGAGGTCACCGCCAAAGCCGGCCTCGAAGCGCTTGGCATGAAGTAGGCGGCAGGGCCGGGTCCGCCACATGGCGATCCCGGCCCGTGTGCTGTATAGACGGCTTTCAATGAAATTCTTGCCCCAGGCGAAATGCTCGTCCAACGATTGATTCTGAAAAACTGGCGTAACTTCCGGCATGCCGATATCGCGCTGCGGGACGTTACGTATTTGGTTGGTGCCAACGCGACGGGAAAATCCAACCTGTTGGATGTGTTCCGGTTTCTGCGCGACATCTGCAAATCGAAGGGCGGCGGGCTGCAAACAGCGGTGGCGGAGCGCGGCGGCATTTCCAAACTGCGTTGCCTGCACGCGCGTGGCGATTCCGAGGTTCGCATCGAGGTTCATCTCGCGGAAAGCAGTGACGATCCCGTTCCGCTCTGGCGCTACACGATCGGTTTCAAGCCGGAAGGACGCGGTGCACAAAGGATCCTTGTCACGGCTGAAAAAGTCTTTCATCGCGGTGCCGAAACGCCGATCCTCGACCGTCCCGGCGACGACGACGAACAGGATACGGCCCGCAAGACTCAAACCCATCTGGAGCAAATTCAGACCAATGCCGCGTTCAGGGACATAGCGGACTTCTTCGGCGGTGTCCTGTACTTGCACATCGTGCCGCAACTGCTGAAATATGCCGATCAGTTGCGCGGCCGGACGCTGGAAGACGATCCTTTCGGGCAGGGTTTGTTGGAGCATGTCGCGCGGACACCTGAAAAGACGCGAACCTCCAGACTCAAACGGATCGAGGAAGCACTCAGACTTGCGATTCCACAATTCCAGGAGCTCAAGTTCCAGCCTGACGAATTCACCGGCCAGCCGCATCTTGAAGTCCGCTACCGGCACCACCGGCCGAAAGCCGGCTGGCAGCGCGAAGACCAGTGGTCGGATGGCACTTTGCGGCTGTTCGGCCTGCTTTGGTCACTGCTTGAAGGCAACGGCCTGCTCCTGCTCGAAGAGCCGGAGCTTTCGCTCAACGATGCGATCGTTAAGCAGATTCCTTCGATGTTGCAACGGCTTCAGCGCGACAGCAAACGGCGCCGCCAGGTTATTCTGAGTACCCATAGTGCCGCGCTACTCGACAACCCGATTGATGGCAACCGAATACTGCGCCTGGAATCAGGCGATGAAGGCACCCGCATCGTGCCCCCGAGCGAAACCGAGAAATCGGCTCTTCTCGCGGGGCTGACGCCGGCCGAAGTTATCCTGCCAAAGGTCCGGCCCGAACGTGCGGATCAATTGCGGCTGTTTTGATGCTGCCGCTGACCATCGCCACCGAAGACGAACTAAGCGAAGCCATCGCGCTTCGCATCGTGCTGGACTTTCCAGCGCTGGAGGTTGGCTTGTGCCTCCGACAAGGCGGCAACGGATATTTGCGGTTCCGGATGGGGAAATTCCACGAAATGGCCCATCGCGGCCCAGTTCTGGTTATCACCGATCTCGATACGAATATTTGTCCGGTCGCCCTGCGTAAAACCTGGCTGCGGCGGCTGCCGCAACCTCCCGGTCTGCTACTGCGGGTCGCGGTGCGCGAAATCGAAGCCTGGTTGCTTGCGGATCACGACGCCGTGGTGACCCTGCTCGGAAAGCAGGCCGAACGCCGCTTGCCGGAGGACCCGGACAGGACGCCCGATCCGAAGAATTTGCTTTTGGACCTTGCAAAGCGGGCGCCGGGGGATGTGCGGCTTGATCTACTGGCAGAGGCCGGAGCAATCGCAAGACAGGGTCTGGGCTACAATCATCGGCTCTGCGATCTGGTGAGATCGTCGTGGCGCCCGGAACGCGCCGCCGAACGATCGCCGAGCCTACGGCGAACCATTCTCCGAATTGGCGAACTGGGCATGCTATGACGGCACAGCTTGTCCACCGCCCGGCCGGGCGCTACGCAGGCACCCCAGGCTAATGCAGGCAGAGGGATAGACACGCATGGCGACAAGACCGGTGATGCTGGTGATCCTCGATGGCTTCGGATGGCGGGAAGACAGCGCGGACAACGCCGTCCGGCTGGCGAAGACGCCAACCTTCTCTGCCCTGTGGCAATCCAGCCCACACGCTTTCCTGCAAACATCCGGCCGTGACGTCGGTCTGCCCGACGGCCAAATGGGCAACTCCGAGGTCGGTCACCTCAACATCGGCGCCGGCCGCGTGGTGAAGCAGGAACTGGTGCGGATCGGCGATGCCGTCGCCGATGGCAGCATCGCCAAAGCGCCGGCGTTCACCACCCTGATCGATGCCCTGAAGCAGACCGGCGGCACCTGCCACCTGATCGGGCTGGTATCGCCGGGTGGCGTCCACTCGCATCAGGATCACGCCGCCGCCCTGGCGGGACACCTGCATACCGCCGGCATCAAGACCGTCGTGCATGCGTTCACCGACGGCCGCGATACCCCACCGCAATCGGCGGCCGAGGATCTCAGGCGCCTGCAAGCCGCGCTGCCCCCGGGCGTTCCGGTCGCCACCGTCACCGGCCGCTACTTCGCCATGGACCGCGACAAGCGGTGGGAACGTGTGTCCCGGGCGTACGCCGCCATCGCCGAAGCCGAAGGCGCCCGGGCCGCCACACCCGAAGCGGCCATCCAGGCCGCCTACGCCGCCGGAAAATTCGACGAATTCGTCCCCGCCACGGTGATCGGCGACTACGCCGGGATGCAGGACGGCGACGCCATCCTGTGCTTCAACTTCCGCGCCGACCGGGTGCGGGAAATCCTCGCCCCGCTGCTCGATCCGGCCTTCGACGGCTTCCCCCGCAAGCGCACGCTGAAACTGGCCGCCGCGGCCGGGATGACTCGTTACTCCGACGCACTGGCACCGTTTCTGGGCGTGCTGTTCGCGCCGGACCATCTGAACAACATCCTGGGGGAGGTCGTGGCCAACGCAGGCAAGACCCAGCTCAGAATGGCCGAAACCGAAAAATACCCGCACGTCACCTACTTCCTGAACGGCGGCCGCGAAGTCGCCTATCCCGGTGAGGATCGCATCATGGTCCCATCCCCCAAGGTCGCCACCTACGATCTGCAACCGGAAATGTCCGCCCCCGAACTGACCGACCAGGCCGTCGCGGCGATCGATGGGGGAAAATACGACCTGATCGTGCTGAATTTCGCCAACCCCGACATGGTCGGCCACACCGGTGTGCTGGCGGCAGCGATCAAGGCGGTGGAGACGGTCGATACCGGCCTCGGCCGCATCGTATCGGCGATCCAGGCACAGGGTGGCGCTCTGCTGGTCACCGCCGACCATGGCAATTGCGAGCTGATGAAGGACCCCAAAACCGGCGGCCCGCACACCGCGCACACCACCAACAAGGTGCCGGTGGTCCTGATGGGCGGCGGTGCGACGGCGATCCAGGACGGGCGTTTGGCCGACCTCGCGCCGACCATGCTGGACCTGATGGGCATTCCGCGGCCACAAGAGATGACCGGCCATTCGATCGTCCGTCGATAAAGGACTCCGCCATGTCCACCGACCGCCCGCCGCTGCCCCCCTTCACCCTGGAAACCGCGCACCAAAAAGTCCGCGCCGCCGAGGATGGCTGGAACGGCCGCAACCCGGAACGCGTTTCCCTGGCCTATACCGAAGACAGCGTCTGGCGAAATCGCAGCGAATTCTTCCAGGGCCGCCCCGCCATCGTCGCTTTCCTGGCGCGCAAATGGACCCGCGAACGCGACTACCGCCTGATCAAGGAACTATGGGCGTTCAACGGCAACCGGATCGCGGTGCGCTTCGCCTATGAATACCACGACGACGCGGGCGCGTGGTTCCGATCCTACGGGAACGAGAACTGGGAATTCGACGCGCATGGCCTGATGCGCACCCGCCACGCCAGCATCAACGACCTGCCCATTCAGCAAGCTGCCCGCCTGTTCCACTGGACGCCAGGCACGCCCCGCCCGGCGGATCATCCCGGCCTGACCGACCTGGGATTGTGAATCTGCGGTACGGCAACGCCCAACCCATATCGCTTCAAAACCGCGCGCCATCCCCCATCGTCCTGACGCGGACGCGGCACATAAATGCATAGATGGCCCCGAAACGCCGATCGTGGAGAACCGCGCCGCGCGATCCGTTTAGTGTTGGACGCCGGCCAAGGCGTAAAGCGAGCCTGTGACGCTTCGTCGGATGACGCGCCGTTCCTCACCGTCGCCCTCCCGCCGCCGCCCCTGACCCCGGCCGGCTACCGAACCGCACCCGCCGGGGCAACCCGAACCGGCCTGCGCCCGGCGGTCGCCCGAAGCGCAAGTCCAGCCGCGCCCAGCATCAAGACCATGCCGCCCGCCTCGCCCCAGTCCAGTTTCTCGCCAAACAACGTGCAGCCGATGGCCACCGCGATAACCGGCGAGATAAACGCAAAGGTGCCCGGACGGCTGGCGCCCCAATCCCGGACCAGCAGAAAATACATCGTCGTGGACATCAGCGCGCCGGGCACCAGCAGATAAAGCCACGCCAGAAACGCCGGCCATCCCCAGTGCAGATGCATCGATTCCCGGGCCCCCGGCTCGATCGCCAGTGACGACACCAGCAAGACGACCCCGCCGATCAGATCGGTCAAACCGGCGAGTTGCACCGGCTCGAAATTGCGCATCATCGGCCGGGTCATCACCGACCCGGCGGTGTAGCACAGGCACCCCACAGTGACCCCGGCCGCGCCGATCATCTCCCACACATCCAGCGTGCCGGCGACGGCCGCGGGGCCGAACAGCATCACCACACCGACAATCCCGACGCAGATGGCGCCCAACTGCCGCGGGCTGAATCGCTCCTGCCCGCCGATCACCGAAAATGTCAGCAGCGCCAGCGGCGTCAATGCCGAACTGATCACCGCCGCGAGACCGGCCGTGATATATTTCAGGCCATACAGCTGGATGATCTGATTGAGCGTAATCAGCACCACCGAAACGAACACCAGCCGCGGTATCAAATGTGCCGGCGGCAGCACGCGCTGGCCCCGGACCGCGCGATATGACAGCAGAATGATGCCGGCGATGCTCCAGCGCAGACCGGCGAAAATGCCAGGGGACACGCTGGCGATGCCGATCTTCATCGCCAGCCAGGTGGTGCCCCAGA
>JAYUEJ010000327.1:0-5649 GCA_043739265.1 Rhodopila sp.
AACTCAAGCATGCCCTGGTTCGCCCGATTCAACCCACCCGAGTAGCTGTAGGCATCCGGATCGTTCTGCGCATGCATCTCCAGCTTGCGAATATCGACCTTACCGACCAGCGAGGAGATGTCCTGGTTGTTCTCATCGCCCGGTTCGGTCTTGGCGATGCCGATCTGGCGCAGCCGCGACGGGATCAGCTTCTGCACCCGGAATTTAGAGATGTCGCCGTGGAACTCATCCAGGCGCTTCAGGCACCAGGGGCTCATCAACCCGGTCAATCGCCGGGCGGGAATGCCGTAGCGTTCCTCCAGCAACGGTCCCATCCGTTCGGGATCGAACAGGCCCAGCGGGCTTTCGAACACCGGACTAAGGTCGTTGCCGGCCTTAAGGACGTAGATGGGGAATGTCTCCATCAGCGCCTTCAGGCGTTCGGCCAGTGACGATTTGCCGCCGCCGACCGGGCCCAGCAAGTACATGATCTGCTTGCGTTCTTCCAGGCCCTGGGCGGCGTGGCGCAGGAAGCCGACGATGCGTTCGATCGTCTCTTCCATGCCGTAGAATTCGCTGAACGCCGGATAGGCGCGGATTGTCCGGTTCATGAAAATCCGGCCAAGGCGCGGATCTTTGGACGTATCGACCATTTCCGGGTCGCCGATCGCGGCCAGCAGGCGTTCGGTCGCCGTCGAATAGACCAACGGGTCCTTACGACAAGCGTCCAAATACTCCGCCAGCGAAATCTCGGCTTCGCGATGAGACTCGAAAGTCTTCGCGTAGGCGGTGAAGATATCATCGACCGTCTGCATCGGCCGCTCCTGTGCTAAGGGTGGTGCTACGGTCAGTCAGGTTTGGGCGCACCGTTCTATTCAAGATGGGTGCAACCGTAGCGTATTGGGATACGTCGCGTGAATGTTTTTTGCCCGTTCGCATCATGCTGCCATCCGCAACCGAGCGATCCACTTGCAGGGTGTCAGAGAAACCTCTGTCATGTGTAAGGATCTTTCTTCCGCCGGTCCGAAATCGCGGCCGGCCAGGGTGGGTATAAGGGTTATTCATCACAGTCTCGTGCGCCCGTTCGGCTACACGGTGGCGCGGCGTTCGGCGGCGGGACTTCATCGTTAACAGGATGGCCCCCGAACAACTGCTACCGGCAAGGCCGACAGCCCGGGAAACCGTGGTACATTCGCCGATCACGGAATAGTGCAGTCTGGCGCGGCGCCGTTCCAGAAAATTCGCAGCACGACTACGAAAATTCGAATCGGATCGAACCCGGACAAGCAATGCGGCCCGATTCGCACAAAACCCAGTCCAACCGCGTCGATGAGTCACCGACGAGAATTCAGATGGCCGTTCACCGGCGGTTGGCTTTGTCGCGGCTGTCAGGTGCATCATGCGCCTCTCCAGGCCTAACGGTGCATCCACACTTCGGCGGCACCGACGATATTGGAATACACCGATAATCTTACCAAAACGTTAACAAATACCGTTTTCGTTCGCATATTCCTGTACGAACCAAAAAAACGCTACACTACTCGCTCGGCCCCGTGGCTGAAAATCTTCGTTTGATCCGTCCCTGTGCAGACGTTGCCGCATCGGAAGGCAGGTGCCCTGGCACGGGCATGCCGAGATGGCCGCAAGACGCTACGATTCAGACTAAACACCTGGATCACATTATTTTTAGCACCGGCGCCCGTGATGCCGGTGACGACGTTTCCTTTTCCCCGCGACTCCAACTACGACAGCTCTCTCGCGACCTTGAGGCTCCGGTGTGACCGCTATGACGCCATCACGACCAACATCCCCCCGGCCTTCGCATTGGGCCGGCCTGCGTCTGGATCGTCCGCGTGTCATGGGCATCGTCAACGTGACCCCGGACAGCTTCAGCGATGGCGGGCGTCTGGTCGATTCGCGCATCGCCATCGAAGCCGGTCTGGCGATGACGGAAGATGGGGCCGACATTATCGACGTCGGCGGGGAGAGTACACGCCCCGGCGCGCAAGCCGTGCCTGCCGCGCTGGAACAGGACCGCGTCCTGCCGGTGATCGAGGCGCTGGCCAGACAAGGGGTCCGCGTGTCGGCCGACACCCGCAACGCATCGACCATGCGAGCAGCCCTCGCCGCCGGGGCCAGCATCGTAAACGACGTCTCCGGCCTGACGCATGATCCGCTGTCCGCCGGCGTGGTGGCGGCGTTCGGCTGTCCGGTCGTGCTGATGCATATGCGCGGCACACCGGCCACGATGAACGATCTGGCGATCTACCAGGATGTCGTGGCGGAGGTACGATCCGAACTGGCTCTGCGCGTCGCGGCGGCGATCCAGGCGGGCATCCGGCCGGAAAACATCGCCATCGATCCCGGCATCGGCTTCGCCAAGCGACCGGCACACGCGCCAGCCCTGCTGCGCGGGCTTTCCGAGATTGCCAGCCCGGGCCACCCGATCCTGGTAGGCGTTTCCCGCAAGAGCTTCATCGGCGGCCTCAGCGGCGAACTCCGACCCGACCGCCGCCTGCCCGGGTCACTCGCCGCCGGATTGTTCGCGGTGTTGCACGGTGCATCGATTCTGCGTGTACATGACGTTTGGGAAACCACCCAAACCGTTCGTGTTTGGCATTCTTTGTTCGAATGAAGCACGGTTCCGCTTCCCCTGCAACCGGGGTTGCCCTACAGGGTCCGGACGGAGCGACCGTTATATGATGACAAAAGCACGACGTCTGTTCGGCACGGATGGCATCAGAGGCAAGGCGAATGCCGACCCGATGACAGCGGGCATCGCGCTTCGGCTGGGGCAAGCGGCCGGATTGCTGTTCACCCGCGGCAATCACCGGCACCGCGTCGTGATCGGCAAGGACACCAGGCTGTCCGGCTATATGCTGGAACCCGCCCTCACCGCCGGTTTCATTGGCGCCGGTATGGACGTGACCCTCGTTGGGCCACTACCAACCCCGGCCGTGGCGATGCTGACAAGATCACTGCGGGCGGATCTGGGCGTCGTGATCTCGGCCTCGCACAACTCATATGAAGATAACGGCATCAAGCTGTTCGGTCCCGACGGCAACAAGCTGTCGGACGAGATGGAAATCGAGATCGAGGCGCTGATGGACAGCCCGTTCGCCGACCGTCTCGCCGACTCCCATTTGCTGGGACGGGCGTCCCGCCTGGAAGACGCTGCCGGCCGGTATATTGAGGCTGCAAAGGCCAGCTTCCCACGCGGATCGCGGCTGGACGGCCTGCGCATCGTCGTCGATTGCGCCAATGGCGCCGCTTACAAGGTCGCGCCAACCGTGTTGTGGGAACTGGGGGCCACCGTCATTCCGGTTGGTGTCACACCGGATGGTTTCAACATCAACAAGGGCTGCGGTTCGACGGTGCCGGCGCTGCTGTGCGCCCAGGTCGTCGAGCATGGCGCGCATCTGGGCATCGCATTGGATGGCGACGCCGACCGGGTGATCATCGCCGATGAAACCGGAGAGGTCGTCGATGGCGACCAGATCCTGGCGCTGATCGCGCAATCCTGGCATCAGGCCGGCACCCTGCGCGGCGGCGGCGTCGTTGCCACCGTCATGTCCAACCTGGGCCTGGAACGCCATTTGGCAAGGCTCGGTTTGGACTTGCACCGCACCAAGGTCGGCGATCGCTATGTCGCGGAGCATATGCGCGGCTTCGGCATCAACGTCGGGGGAGAACAGTCCGGGCATCTGATCCTGTCGGATTTCGCCACGACCGGGGACGGACTGCTGGCAGCCCTGCAGGTGCTGGCCGTTCTGGTGCAGCAGGGTCGTCCGGCCTCCGAGGTTTTGCAGGTGTTCCAGCCCCTGCCGCAGAGGCTGAAAAATGTCCGGTTCAGCGGCGTGTCCCCCTTGCGCCAGGACAGCGTGCAGGCCGCGATCAGGGTGGCGCAAACGCGCCTCAACGGTTCCGGACGGGTGTTGATCCGCGAAAGTGGCACCGAACCACTGGTTCGGGTGATGGCCGAGGGCGAGGACATCGCCGTGGTGTCCGAAATCGTGGATTCCCTGTGCGAAACGATCGCCGCGGTCGCCCGTGTCCAGGACGCCGCCGCGTGATCGGCGTAAACTTCCCGTCCCCCAAAAACCCGGTTCCAAGGGCGATGCCCTTGGCGGGTCCAGGGCAGAGCCCTGACCTTGCGTGCCTTAACTCTACGCCTCGAACACGGTCCCGCAAGCGATGATAAAAGGCCGCGTGCTGGTCATAGCCGGGTCCGATTCCGGTGGCGGAGCGGGCATCCAGGCTGATATCAAGGCAATCACCGCGCTGGGCGCCTACGCCGCGACCGCGATCACCGCGCTGACGGCGCAGAACACGCTGGGCGTCTTCGGCGTGATGCCGGTGCCTGCTGACTTCATCCGCCAACAGATCGACGTCGTCATGCGCGACATCGGCGCCGACGTCATCAAGATCGGCATGTTGGGCGATGCCGCGACGATCGAGGCGGTTCGCGCCGCGCTGACCGACTTCGCGCCAAACGTGCCGGTGGTGCTGGATCCGGTCATGGTGGCGAAGGGTGGTCATGCGCTGCTGGCCGAACAGGCGGTCGATACGCTGCGCCGCCGGTTGCTGCCGCAAGCCGCGCTGATCACGCCGAATCTGCCGGAGGCCGAGGCACTGACCGGCCTCACGATCCGCACCGCGGCCGACATGCGGGTCGCCGTCTCGGCACTACTCGCACTCGGCGTGCCGGCGGTGCTGCTGAAGGGCGGGCATCTGGAGTCGGAAACCGTCGTCGATCTGCTGGCCACAGCTTCTGGCGTTCAAACATTCAGCGCCAGGCGGATTGCATCGCGCAACACCCACGGCACCGGCTGCACGATGGCATCGGCGGTGGCAGCCGGGTTGGCGCAAAACATAACCCTGCAAGACTCGGTGACCCGTGCCAGGAACTATGTCCGAGCAGCGATCGCCGCCGCACCGGGATTTGGGCAGGGCCATGGGCCGCTGGATCACACGGTGACGATTCCGTCTCCGGTCATCGTTCCGGCTGCCTGACGGGACACAAATCAGCCTTATCGTTCGGCCTGCGCGGCTGTTTCCAAAGGGTTGCCAGCGGGGCGGTTCCACCATCCCCCTCCCAGCGCCTGGAACAACGCCGCGGTATCCGCAAGCCGATTGGCCTGCGCCTGCACCAGCGCCAGCCGCGCCTGCTGATAGGTTTGTTCCGCATTCAACAAGCCCAGATAGGCGATCTGCCCAAGTTGGAGCTGCCGGCGGGTGATGGCGAGGCTGCGTTCGGCTGCACGCTCCGCCCTGACCGCGGCACGCAGCGCATCGGCATCCGACAGCAGCGCATGCAGGGTATCGGCCACGTTCTGCATCGCGGTCAGCACCGTGCCGCGGTATTGAGCGGCGGCCTGATCGAACGCGGCTTCGGCGGCGCGTTGCTTATGGACCAACGTGCCACCCTGAAAAATTGGCTGTGTCAGGCCCGCCGCGATTGTCCAAAAGTTGTTGCCGGGGGTGAACAGGGTGGCAAGCCGATTTGCGCTGCTGCCCACGGAACCGGTCAGACTGATCTGCGGCAATCTGGCAGCCACCGCGATACCGATCTGGGCGCTGGTTGCGTGCAGTGTCGCTTCAGCCGCCCTGACATCCGGGCGCTGCTCGACCAGTTGCGCCGGCAGGCTGACCGGCAGGTCCAGCGGCAGC
>JAYUEJ010000328.1:0-5647 GCA_043739265.1 Rhodopila sp.
CAACTTGTCGGGCGGAACGATCCGGTTGATCAGGCCCCAGCGGGCGGCCGCCTCCGCATCGATGGGGTCGCCCGTCAACACCATCTCCATGGCGATCGCATACGGCACCTGCTTCAGCACGCGCTGGGTGCCGCCATTGCCCGGCACCAGGCCGCGCCGGACCTCGGCCAGGCTGAAGGTTGCGTGCGGCACCGCGATCCGGATGTCGGTGGCGAACAACATGGTCGATCCGCCGCCGTGGCAGGCGCCGTTCACCGCCGCGATGATCGGCTTCCATACCTCCAGCCCGCGGTTGAGCAGAAGCTCCCGCTGGGTCAGCCACATCTCGGACAAATCCGGCGCCTGGGTGACGAAGGATTTAAGGTCGGCGCCGACCGTGAAGGCGCGTTCGCCGGCCCCGGTGATGATCGCCACGCGGATGTCCGCATCGTCGCGCACCCTGATCCAGGCTTCCGACAACAATTTGTAATGTTCGGCGTCGAGCGCATTCATTCGCTCCGGCCGGTTCAGGGTGATCAGCGCGATGCCATCATCGATAACGAAATCAACCGGCATGAGTACGGCCCCCGTGTCTGGACAGAATATCGTGCTTTGACAGAATATCCCGCGCCACCACCATGCGATGCACCTCCGACGGGCCTTCGCCGATCCGCCTGATGCGCGCCTCACGGAACCACCGCTCCAACGGCATTGCGTGCGAAACGCCAAGGCCGCCGAATATCTGGATGCAGCGGTCGATTACCCGAAACGATGTCTCGGTCGCATGGATCTTGCAAATGGATGCATCGATTTTCGCGTCCTCGCCCAGATCGGCCTGCCACGCCGCCTGATAGGTCAGCAGGCGCGCGGCACGCAGCTCAATCTCGGAATCCGCGATCATCCACTGCACCGCCTGCTTGTCGGCTAGCAGGCTGCCGAACGTCTTGCGTTGGCTCGCCCATGCGGTGGCAAGGTCGAGCGCGGCCTGCGCCAGGCCGATGCTGGTGGCAGCGTATGGCATCCGGGCATGCACCAGCCATTTCTCCGCGAGTTGGAAGCCCTGTCCTTCCTCGCCCAACCGGTTTTCGATCGGAACGCGGACATTGTCGAAATGAACCTCAAACGGCTGAAACGAGCGCATAACAGGAATTTTCTTCAGCGAGATTCCCGCCCAGCCCGGCTCCACGATGAAGCTGGTGATGCCGGCGCGACCCTGCATTCCCTCCATGCGTGCAAAGACAATGCCCCACTTCGCGCGGTCGATCCCCGAGATCCACATTTTCGCGCCATTCAGAACGTAGCTGTCACCGTCCCGCCGAGCCCTTGTCGTGATGGCGCGCGCCGGGTCGGACCCGCCCGAGGCCTCACTGACCGCGACAAAGGTGTAATCGCCCTCGGCAATGGCCGGCACGGCGTATTGTTCGATCTGTGCCTGCCTGCCGAGAAAGATCACATTGGGCGGGTCCCAGCCGAACGCGCCGGCTGCCGGAAAATAGGCACCCATGCGGCACTTCGCGGCCTCCTCGGCGACCACGCACTGCGCCAGCACATTCAACCCGGCACCGCCATACGCGACCGGCGACTGGACGAACCACAAACCCAAAGCCCGCGCCTTCTGTTGCAGCGGCTGCAGAATTTCGGGCGGCGGCGCATACGCGTCATGCGGCAGACGGTCTTCGACTTGCTTCACGTCCGAGGTCATGAAACGCCGAACCGTTTCCCGCAGCGCCACAAGCTCCTCCGGCAGTTTCCAGCTTCCCAATGTGTTCAAACTGCCTGTTCCCCCTGTCCGGACTTCAAGTTCGCACCCGGTTTGACATACCTGTCAAGGCCGGGATAGGCATCGGTGCGGGCCGGCAAATCAAGGCCACGGGTAAGGGGAAGCGCCAGCCATGACCGATAGAATGTCGAACGCCACGCGTCTGAACCGGCGCGATATCCTGATTGGTTCCGCAACGGCCGCCCTGCTGCCGCTGGGGCTTCGCAGCGCTGATGCGCAACCGTCCCCGGCCCCGTTACGGATCGGCGTGCTCGGCGATTTCTCCGGCCCCTACAGCGCCATCTCCGGCGAAGGGTCGGCCACCGCGGCGCGCTTCGCCATCGCGGATGTCGGCGGCAAGGTCCTGGGCCGCCCGATCGAACTCGTTACCGCCGATCATCTGAACAAGGCCGATGTCGGTCTGGCGATCGTGCGGGAATGGTTTGGTCCTGGCAACGTGTCGATGATAACAGATGTCGCTAATTCGGCGATCGCCCTCGGCATTCAACCGCTGCTGTCCGAGATGCACCGGATCGCGCTCTATACCACGGTCGGCAACGGCGACCTGGTCGGCAAGGCCTGCTCGCCGCTGAGCGTACTCTGGCCGCATGACACCTGGTCGAACACCGTCGCGCCGATCCGGGCGCTGCTGAAGCAAGGCGCAACCACGTTCTTTCTGATCTCGGCGGACTACGCGTTCGGCAAGACGCTGGAAAACGATGCCACGGCGGCCATCGCGGCCGGCGGCGGTAAAGTTCTGGGCACCGCTCGGCATCCGCTCAATTCGTCCGACTTCTCATCTTACCTGCTGGCCGCTCAGGCATCGGGAGCACAAGTCGTCATGCTGCTGAACGGCGGCCATGATTTCGTCAATTCGTTCAAGCAGGCGGTGGAATTCAGGCTGCCGCCAAAGCAGACCATCGTCGCCCCGATCGTGTTCCTGAGCGACGTCCACAGCCTGGGCCTGGAACTTGCCCAAGGCCTGCAATGCGCCCAGTCCTGGTACTGGGACCAGAACGATGCCACACGCGCCTGGGCGAAACGTTTCTTTGATCAGCGCCACGCCATGCCGAACGACACCCATGCGGCAACCTATTCGGCCGTGTTGCAGTACCTCCGAGCCGTGGAACGCGCGGGCACGGATACGGCTGAAACCGTGATGGCGACGCTGAGATCATCGACAATTTCGGATGTGTTCACGCCCGAAGGCCATATCCGTCCGGATGGCAAAATGATCTTCGAGCGTTATCTGGTTCGCGTAAAACGCCCGGAAGAATCGCGCGGAGAGTGGGATTGTCTGACCATAACCACCAAGATCGCAGCGGCGGACGGCTTTCGGCCGCTGGCGGACAGCGCCTGCACCCTCGCGCGGCAATGACCGGTGCCAACAGTGACCGGCGCCAACCGTGACTGGTGCCTACAGTGACCGGCGACCCTGGCCAGGGCGTCTTCCAGGACAAAATCCTGGCCCTGGCAACCGATCTGTTCATCCGCAACGGCTATCGAGGCGTCAGCTTCCTCGGTATCGCCAAAGCGCTCGGCACGACACATTCCCGCATCCATTATTACTTCCCGACAAAGGCGGTCCTGGCTGAAACGGTACTAACGGCCTATGTCGCCAATACCAAGGCGGATTTCCGGACCATTTGGACAACCCGGGACGCGGACCTTCTCGACAGGTTCCTGCAAAGCCGCGATTGGATCTGGCGGCAGTACATCAGGTTCAATCCAGCCGGCGCAGGCGGGCAGAATTGGGGGCTTCTGTCGCGCTTCGCCAGCGAAGCCGACCTGCTGACCCCGGCAATCCGCAAGATTATCGGCACCACGCAAGACGATATGGATGGTTACATCGGTCTCGGAATTCGTCAGGCGATCGAGCGAGGCGAACTGTCTGAAGATTCACCGGAGCACGCGCTTGTCTTGCAAATTTCGTCCCTCCTGCACACCAGCCGCTACATCACGCGTCTCGACGGCGGCTTTCAGCGGCTCGATCAGCTATTGCAATGGACGTTCGACGTGATCCAACGCGCCTATGGGACCGTCGCACTGCATCGATCTTGGCCAGCGAGCCAGCCTTCGGTCGTTCGGCCTGTTTAAAACGCCGCTTCGCCATAATGCATGCCGCCGCCGACCGCCGCATCCTGGACGCGCGTGCGAAACGTGGAAACACCGACGGTGCCCCTCCCTCGGCCTGCCCGTCGAACCATCGATCCCCGAACGCCTCGCCGCGGCTCCGGACAGCCAGTCTTGGATGCCCGGGTCTTCGGCGGCCCGGCGAGGTGGATCGCACGATGCAACGGATCGCCCGGCGGGTTTCGGTGGACGATACAATTTGGTAATTTACATATGTTCCGATTTAGATATAGATATCCATCCTGGGCGTCATAAGGGGACGTCCAGTATGGCTGCTCCACCCAACATGGCGGCTCCACTTCGGCCAAGGAATGACCGTGACCAAATACCCAGCGCACCGATCGCATCCCCTCGCCTGGCTATACCGTTGGCGTATCGGCTTGCCAGCCGTCGCGGCCCCCCTCGCGGCGGCGCTGTTGATGGCCGCCGGCAGCCCCGCCATGGCGCAGAACCAGGCCATTTGCAGCAATGGCGACAAGCTGGGGCCGACCCAGTTGCGGGTCAGCCAGCAATACGGCCGTGCCCTGGTGGAATTCAGCCGCCCGAATAGCGCGGGACGCAAGGTGGAGGTCGATTACGGCGACGAGTCCTACATCGGCCAGTTCGATCGCGACGGCAAAGCCCGGCTCGGATTCGCCCTGACCGCGGCGAAAAACGAAATCGGCATCCGCGTCGTGGAAATGCCGAGAGTCACCTGCAAGATCGACGTGCCCGAGTTCAACAAGATCTACCGCGTCGTCATGCGCTGGCGCGATCCGGTCCAACTCGACCTGCACATCGTTGAACCGGGCGCCAAACTGGGCGATGCCGGTCATGTCAGCCCCGCCCGGCCGAACACCAACCTGTCGCAGGGCATCGGCCAGTTGGATGTGATCAGCGGCCTCCCGGCCGACGGCGCGACCTCGGAGACATCGTATGTCGTGCGCGACGACAGCGTGATCGCAGCCGACGCCGTGTTCAGTTTTCGCACGGAATACGTGACCCGCGGCATGAAACCGGTGCTGCCCTATTGTGACGATGGAGCCCTCGCCAGCCTGCAGGTGGACCTCATCATCGTAGAGAAAGGCAGCGTCACCACGTCCAAGCTAGGCACCAACCGCCTGCATTGCGGGGACGTCCTTCCCGAAAACCGCCGCCTTATGGAATTGCACCCATGATCCCGGGTGCGACCGGCCAGGACGAACGTTTCATGACTCCATTCTCAGTCGAACAGGCACGGCACGCGGCACGGCGGCCGAACGATTTCAGGAGCGACACCATTATGCACCGCGTTTCGAAACTCGCCGCCGGACTGACCATCCTGTACGGTCTCGGCGGCACCGCGGCCATGACCCAGGCCCGCGCCCAGGCGCAGCCTTTGCCCAACGACATTCAGGTTCGCCTGGCGGGGGCCGCATCCGTCGGTCAGCGCCTGACCCGGGAGGTCGCGAAAGCCTGGGCCGTCAAGCTCGGGCTAAAGAACGTTCGGGTGAACGCCGGGGTCGAGCCGGACGAGTACGAAGTTGTCGCCGACCGGGCGGAAAGCCTCCGAAAAATGCGGATTTCGGTTTCCAGCAAGGGCATGGGCGCCGGGCTTGAGCCCTTGTTGCGTGGCCAGACCGATTTCTGGATGGGAGTACGGCAGGCCCGCGAATCCGACCTTGAAAACGTGCGAAAGCGTAATGTTCCCAATGTGCCAAGCCTGCAGCAGTTCCAGGCCCCGGGCGTTGAAAATCTGGTCGGGCTGGATCCGCTGGCGTTTCTGGTCAACACCCGCAATCCGGTGAAAACCCTGAG
>JAYUEJ010000329.1:0-1845 GCA_043739265.1 Rhodopila sp.
GTCAGGGATGACACCAGCATCCACACCCATATGTGCTACTCGGAATTCAACGACATCATGTCGGCCATCGCTGACATGGATGCGGATGCGATTTCGATCGAAACGACCCGAAGCCAAATGGAACTGTTGGACGCTTTCGTGCCCAGAAAGGATGGCAGCGGGGCTGGCTATCCCGCCGAAATCGGCCCGGGCGTGTGGGACATCCACAGCCCCCGCGTGCCGGATACGCAGGAGATGGTGGTACTGCTTGGTCTCGCGCGCCAACGTCTGGAGGACTGGCAAATTTGGGTCAATCCGGATTGCGGGCTCAAGACGCGCAAGTGGGAGGAAGTCAGACCCGCACTGAAGAGTCTTGTTGCGGCGGCACGCCAGCTTCGGCAACTGGCCGAGACTAGGTCTTAGAGCGGGTTAACATGATGGTCTGAGGTTGCCTCGTCCTCTGACGTAAATCGTCCTGTCAAACAAAAGCCCCCAGCGTGATGGCTTCATGCTGAATCTGTCACGCACTGGGGGCGGCTTGAGGCACGGCCGTCCCCTGGAAATCGTGCAGAGGTGCGCTTTAAAGGTTAGCGCCGAGTCGCCGCGCACCGTGCTTTGGCCTCCCATCGAATGCCCGGAGACCCCCACCTCCTCGGCCGACCATCCGCTTTCGCCGCCTTGGCGATCAGCCGATTGCAGCCAGACCGCCCAATCACAACCGGCCCAGGAACGCCTTCACATGCACAGCGTTATCCGTGGCCGCGTCGGCGACGGAGGTGTGGGACGGCGTCGGGTCCACCGTGGCTGTCAGCCGCTGGATATGTGCGCCGATATTTGCCCCGGCCGTCGGCAGCACCATCGCCGCCGCGTTCAGTCCGTGCTGCATGCCGTTCGGGGGACGTGCCGCCGAGCGGGCAATCTGAGCCCGGGTTGGCGTGAACGTTGGAACCGCGATTGACTCCAGGCAGTCCTTTCTGGGTGAGTCGGTCAGCGCATGCAGCAGGTCGGGGGCGGCGTCATCCCTTGGCGTCAGCGATTTCAGGCCGAACAGTTTTCGCAGCGTGGCGAAGATCGAGGTGTGGTCGAACGGCGTGCCGGTGTTGGGGCGGATCTTCGCGCCCTTCGGCACGTAGGGCGATATGATCACCGCGGGCACCCGCACCCCGAACGAGTCGAAGGCGAACCCGTCAGGCGTTGCGCCGCCCGGCGGTGTCGCTTTCGGCGGCACGACATGGTCGTAGCAGCCGCCGTGCTCATCGTAGGTGACGATCAGCAGCGTGTTCATCCAGCCTTTGCCGCCGCGCACGGCGTTGTAAACGGTGGCGATCAGGGCTTCCCCATACACCACGTCGTGCGGCGGATGCTGGTCGTTCGGCATCTTCCCGATAACCGCTTCGGTGAAGTAACGAGGCTCGATGAAACTGTAAGTAGGTAACGTGCCGTTTTTGGCGTCCTTGACGAAATCTTCTTCAAAATAGCGGAAATGCGTCAGCACCTTGTCCCACAGGCGGGCCAACGTGGCGGATTGGGGCACGTCGTGGAAATACACCCGCCAGGACTGGTTCGCGTCGTCCAGGCGGTTGAAGACCGTTTCCATCTTGTATGGAAAGTGCGTTGGCGAATTGTTGACATAGCCGTTCGCCGTCGCGGCATGGGCAAAAAACCGGTTCGGCCAGGTCTGACAGGGCGCCGAGGCATGCCAGCGATCCGATACGCCAAACTCCCGGGCCAACGTGCTGATGACGGGCACCTGGTCGGGTGTCAGATAATGCATCACCGCGGCTGGATCCGGCGCCGGATCGGTTGCGCGATCGGCCGGCGGCTGACGCATATAGTTGTCCACGAAACCATCCATCGCGGCCGGCC
>JAYUEJ010000330.1:0-1841 GCA_043739265.1 Rhodopila sp.
TGGGCCAGCATCGGGCCGAACGAACCGCCCAGCAGGATGCCGGCCGGGATGGCGGTCTGGGTAACGGAAAAGGCGAACGGTGCGTAGCGGCGGACCGCCCATCGGCCGAGCATCTGGGAACTGGCGGGGGTTGCGACGGCGGCGATGCCGGTGCCGGCCAGCGCCGACAGCACGAACCCCGCGGCACCCCCCAGGATCGCCATCGCCATCCCGCCGCCGGTCGATAGCAGCGCGATTTGGCTCATGCGGATGGCGCCGTGGCGAATGATGAAGCCGCCCGATCCCAACTGGCCGATCAGCGCGGCCATGGCGGTCAGCGCGAAATACACGCCGATCCACGACCGATCGGCGTGCAGTTCCAGGATAATCAGCGGGGCGAGCACCGCCGGCAGCACCCGGCCGATCGAGCCGCAGGTCTGTTGCAGAAACATCGCCACCACGGCGATCAGCATGCGGCTCACCGGACGGGCTTCCTTTGGTCTGGACCGTTCTACCCCAACGGCCGTGCGCCTTACTTACACGGGAAGCGTTCGGCCAGGAACTTGAACAGCCCGTCGGTTGCCGGCAGGGTGCGATGCTCCGGCAGCGCGCGCACCCAGTTGACGAACTCGCCCAGCGTCGCGGAGCGGGTGGGGGCGGGGGAGGGGAAGCAGAACGACTTCTTGTCGCCTTTGAATTGCAGTTCCATATCGACCGCGGCCTGGGCGAAACCGTGGCAGTAGTTGATCTTGGCGTCGGCCGCCGCCTCTTTCGGGGTGGCGCCGCACAGTTCGGCCAGTTCGCCGGCGGTGCGGACGTGCGGTGAGATCGACTGCGCTGCCCGGGCAGTAGAAACCAAAGCGCCGGAAACGGTAACCGTCAGCAGAGCAGCCACGAAAAGCGTCTTCATATAAAACAATCTCCCAATAGGACCAGACCGCGCCGGAACGAGGATCACGGGGCGCGGTCGGCCGTCCAACGCTGCCACCCTTGGGCACGCAGTTGGCAGGCCGGGCATGTCCCGCATCCGAAACCCCAGGCGTGGCGATCGGTGCGATTCCCCAGGTAGCAGGTATGGGTCTGTTCGCGAATGACCCCCACCAGCGCGTCGCCGCCCAAATCGAACGCCAGCGCCCAGGTCGCCGCCTTGTCGCGCCACATCAGCGGCGTTTCCAGCACAAAGCGCCGCTGCATTCCCAGGTTCAGCGCCAGTTGCATCGCTTTTACCGTGTCGTCGCGGCAGTCGGGGTAGCCGGAGTAATCCGTCTCGCACACGCCGGTGATGATGCGGCGCAGGCCGCGGCGGTAAGCGATGGCGGCGGCGCAGGTCAGGAACAGCAGGTTGCGGCCGGGCACGAAGGTGTTGGGCAACCCGCCCTGGTCCATCTCGATCGCGATATCCGCCGTCATCGCCGTTTGCCCGAGCCCGCCGATGGTGGCGGTCAGATCGACGACGTGGTCCATCCCCAGGCGCGGGGACGCCAATGCCTGACGAACCGGTTCGCGGCAGTCCATCTCGACCGCGTGGCGTTGCCCGTAGTGGAAACCGACCGTCTCCACATGCGGATAGCGCGCCAGCGCCCAGGCGAGGCACGTCGCAGAATCCTGTCCGCCGGAAAACAGCACCAGGGCGGTGTCCTCGGTCTGGCTGGGTTGCATCATTCTGCCTCTGTCATCCGCGGTCGTGCCATCCTATTATCAAACGCATGAACCTTGATTTTACGGAAGACGAAATCCAGCGCTACTCGCGCCACGTCCTGTTGCAGGAGGTCGGCGGCATCGGCCAGGCCAAACTCCGCGCCGCTCGGGTGCTGGTGATTGGCGCCGGGGGACTGGGCTCGCCGCTGATGCTGTATCTGGCG
>JAYUEJ010000331.1:0-5625 GCA_043739265.1 Rhodopila sp.
GTTGCTGGCGTTCGCCCGCCGCGGCGATCTTCGTGCGGAAAATGTCGATGCCGCCGCGCTGCTCGCCGACATGGCAGAGGTGCTGACCCACACACTGGGCGGTGCGGTCGTCTGCACCGTCGATGCCGCGCCCGGTCTGCCGCCGCTGTTCGCCGATCGCGGCCAGTTGGAAACGGTGCTGGTCAATCTGGCCACCAACGCACGCGATGCGATGCCGCTGGGCGGCACCCTGACATTGGCCGCTTACGCGAACAGCGTCCCCGCGGGCACGCCGCATCCCGCCGGCCTCGCGCCGGGGAATTATGTCCGGATCGAGGTCAGCGACACCGGCAGCGGCATGGACCACGCCGTACTGGCACGCGTCACCGAACCGTTCTTCACCACCAAGGAGCCGGGGAAAGGCACCGGTCTGGGTCTGGCGATGGCGAAGGGGTTCGTGGAACAGAGCGGCGGCAGCCTGTCCATCGACAGCGTGGTAGGGCGTGGCACCCGCATCATCCTCTGGTTGCCAAGCGTGACGGGGACATCGGAGCCTGTGGCGGAGCAATCCGCCGCGAAGGACGCCGACCGCCACCTTCCTTGCGTGCTGTTGGTCGATGACGACGCGCTCGTGCGTGACGTGTTGGCTCTGTCCCTGGAAGATTCCGGCTACGCGGTGCTGTCGGCGGATAGCGGAAAGGCCGCCTTGTCGCTGTTGGAGTCCGCGCGGCGGGTGGATATTTTGGTTTCCGACCTGGCAATGCCGGACATGGACGGTCTGGCGCTGATCCGCGCGGTGCAGGACCGGCAGCCTGACCTGCCTGCCGTGCTGTTGACCGGGTATGCCGGCGACGGCGCCACGCTGGCGGTCGGCGGCGCCATCAGCGGCACATTCTCGTTGTTGCGTAAACCGGTGTCGGGCGTGCAGCTTGTGGACCGGATCAACGCGCTGCTGGAGTCTCGGAAGCAAACCAGCCGCGCCTGAACCTAGGGTTTCGCCTGCCAAGATCAGATCGATTTCCCGCCGTTCACCCCGCCCCGCTCATACCATCCGCGGGATCGCCGCACGATGTGAACCACCGACAGCATGACCGGCACTTCCACCAGCACGCCGACGACCGTCGCCAACGCGGCGCCTGACTGGAAACCGAACAAGGCGATGGCCGCCGCGACGGCAAGTTCGAAAAAATTGCTTGCGCCGATCAGTGCCGAGGGGCCGGCGACGCACCACGCGACTTTCAGCCGGCGGTTCAGCCAATAGGCCAGTCCGGCATTGAAATAGACCTGAATGACGATCGGCACCGCCAGCAGTGCGATGACCAGCGGCTGGCGAATGATCTGCTCGCCTTGCAGGCCGAACAGCAGCACCAGGGTCAGCAGCAGCGCGGACAGCGACAGTGGGGCCAACCGGTGCAAGGTTCTCTCCAACCTGCCGCGGCGCAGCAACGACCGGCGCCACAACTGCGCGACGATCACCGGCACGACGATGTACAGCACGACCGACAGCACCAGCGTTCCCCAGGGCACGACGATCGAGGACAGCCCCAGCAGGAAAGCAACGATCGGGGCGAAGGCGACGACCATGATCATATCGTTCAAGGCGACCTGCGACAGGGTGAAATGCGGCTCCCCCTCCACCAGGCTGGACCAGACGAACACCATCGCCGTGCAGGGGGCTGCGGCCAGTAGGATCAAACCGGCGATGTAACTATCCACCTGGTCCGCCGGCAGCAGCGGTCGGAACCAATGCGCGATGAATATCCACCCCAGCAGCGCCATGGAGAACGGTTTGACCAGCCAGTTTACCCCGACCGTCGTCACGATGCCACGCCAGTGGTCGCGCACCTGCCCGAGTGCGCCGAGGTCGATCTTTAACAGCATCGGCACGATCATCAGCCAGACCAACACGGCGACGGGCAAATTCACCTGCGCCACCGTCGCGTTTCCGAGCGCTTGGAAAACGCTGGGGATTACCTGGCCAAGGCCGATTCCGACGACAATGCACAGCGCGACCCACAGGGTCAGGAATCGCTCGAAAATTCCCATGGCGGGTGCCGGCGTGGTTTCATTCACAGGATGGGCCTCATTGAAAGGTCAGGCAGGCAACCGCCTTGGGGCGGCAACCGTCGGCAACAGAAAGGTGATTGCCAGACAGATCGCCAGCATCACAGCGGAACCCCACAGGCAGGCGGCCAGACCGCCCGCCCCGGTCAACACCCCTGACAATAAAATCCCAACCAGCCGCCCGCCGGCATTGGCTGCGTAGTAGAATCCGACATCCTCGGCAGCCTTCGCCGATCCGGCATAGGCCAGGATGAGGTAGGAATGCAGCGACGAAATAACCGCGAAGGCGAAGCCGAACAGGCCCAGTCCGACCGTCACCGCCAAATCCGGCCGCCCGATCCGCGAGCTGCCCAGCACCACAGCGAGGACGACGGGAACGGCGGTCAGGATCGCGCCCCAAAACCGCGCATCGGGGACTTCGCGGGACAGGCCGTCGTTACTACGACGAATGACGGATGGCGCGGCGGCCTGCACCAGCCCGTAGCCGATCGTCCAGCTTGCGATGAAGCCCGCGACCTGCATGTAATGCCACCCCTGGCCGTAAAGAAAAACCGGCAGCCCGACCACGAACCAGACATCGCGGGAGCC
This sequence comes from Rhodopila sp., assembly GCA_043739265.1. Lineage (GTDB taxonomy): Bacteria > Pseudomonadota > Alphaproteobacteria > Acetobacterales > Acetobacteraceae > Rhodopila. The sequence goes on from JAYUEJ010000331.1 coordinate 2,632, forward strand.
AAAAAGGAAAATCCGTGCCGCCGCCATCAGGTTGATGGCTCGGGTCTTGGCGAACAGTTCTCGAAATGATTTCGACGCCTTGGCCTGACCGAGCGTGCGTGGCAGGCTGATCGTCACCCCGGCCAGCACGCAAGCCAGCACCGCGGCCATAAGCCAAAGCGCGCCACGAAACCCGATCGTTTCCAACAACAATCCGCCGGCAAAAAAACCAACACCTTTCATCGCGTTTTTCGATCCGGTGAACCAGGCCACCCAGCGGAACAACTGGCTGGAGCCGCCTTCCGCGGTTGCCTTGATCGCGGATTTCGATGCCGTCTTGGTAATGTCCTTCGCAATCCCGGCAATACCCTGCGCGGCGACGACCCAGGAAACCGACAGTGTTGCACTCCAACCCGGATCGAGCGCGGAAAGCACCACCAGGCCGGCGATCTGCAAACACAGGCCGGTCATCAGCATGCGCGGAATGCCGAACCGCGCCGCCAGCCAGCCGCCGCCCAGATTGGCGAAGATGCCGGCGGTTTCATACAGCAGGAACAGAAAAGACAGCATCAACGGCGTGTAGCCCAAAGAATAGAAGTGCAGCAGCACCAGCATCCGCAGCGCGCCGTCGGTCAGGGTGAAACACCAGTAACTCGCGGTGACGACGGCATAGTTGCGGAACGCGGACATCAGCTTCTCCTGTCGATCACGATGTTGGCGAGATCGACCATGCGGCAGGCGTAACCAACCTCGTTGTCATACCACGCATAAACCTTCACCATGGTTTCATCAGTAACCATCGTGCTCGGTCCATCGACGATTGCGCTACGGGAGTCGTTGGCATAGTCGGCGGATACCAAAGGACGGGTTTCGAAACCCAGGATACCCACCAACGGTCCTTCAAAAGCGGCGGCGCGAAATAACCCATTGATCGCCTCGGCGGTAACCGGCCTGGACATTTCGAATACGCAATCGGTTAGGCTGGCATTCAATACCGGTGCCCGGATGGCATGGCCGTTCAGTTTGCCCTTCAGGTCCGGATAGATCAGCGCAATGGCGGTGGCGCTGCCGGTTGTCGTCGGGGCCAGCGACTGCATCGCCGAACGCGCGCGCCGCAGGTCTTTGTGCGGCGCATCGACCACAACGTTGGTATTGGTCGGGTCATGAATGGTGGTGATCTGGCCATGCCGGATGCCGATCGCCTCATGCAGCACCTTCACCACCGGTGCCAGGCAGTTCGTGGTGCAGGACGCCGCCGTCAACAGGCGGTGCCGTGCCGGATCATACAGATGGTCGTTGACGCCAACGACGATGTTCAGTGCGCCGGCTTCCTTCACCGGTGCCGCGACGATCACCCGTTTCACACCGCGTGCGAAATAACCGGCCAGTTTTTCGGCCGTCAAAAACGTCCCGGTGCATTCCAGAACGATATCGCATCCAAGATCGCCCCATGCGACCGCGTCCGGTGTGGCGGCCTCGGTGAAACCAATACGTTTCCCGGCAACCGAAACCGACCGGTCATCGCTGTCGAACGATGTCCGCCAGCGGCCGTGGATACTGTCGAACTCCAGTAAATGCGCCGCCGTCGCGGCACCGCCCTTGACTTCGTTGATATGGACGACATCGAGCCGGTTCCCGGCACGCGGGTCATCGGACGCACGATAGAGGCCACCCATCGCCGAACGCAGCGCCAGCCGGCCGATCCGGCCCATGCCGTTGATACCGACGCGCATGCTCACCGCCCCCCCATCCGCGCCGGGATGCCGTTGCCCGCGATCTGATCCAGGCGCACCTTCATCGCCATCCGATCGAGCGAGGCGAACGGCAGCGCGGTGAAAATCTCCAGTCGGCGTCGCAGGCTGGCATACAATTCGTTCAGCATCGTGGCGCGTTCCGTTGCGTTGCCGGAGAATTTGGCCGGATCAGGCAGCGGCCAGGCGGCAGTGACGGCGAAAGCGGAAAAATCCGGGCAGGCGTCTCCGTCCAGCGTGTCGCAGAGCGCGATCACGAAATCCATCCGCGGTGCGTTCGGCCCGGTGAAGTCATGCCACGACTTGCTGTGCAGGGCACCGGTGTCGTGGCCAAAGGCGTGCAGCCTGGCGATCACCTCGGGGTTGGGTGCAACGTTTGGGACGGACCCGGCGGAATAGGTCTGGAACCGCGTGCCGCCGATTTGGCGCAGGATCGCCTCCGCCATGATCGAACGGGCGGCGTTATGAGTGCACAGAAACAGCACGTTGAAGGCGGGGCTCATACCGCGGCCCTTTTCTGGTACAGCAGATAACAGGCGTGCGATGTCTCCGCACAGTTCAGGGCGGCCGCCGCAGCAGGTCTCCGTCAGGAACGCGAGCAACCGGCGCACACCCGCCAGCCGCACGGCATGGATGATATGCCGGCCCTGGCGGGTCGATTGAGTAAGCCCCGCGCGTTCCAATGCCGCGAGGTGAAACGACAGTGTCGATGGCGGAAGACCCAGTCGCAGACTGACATCCCCAGCCGGCAGGCCGCTGGCGCCCTCGGCGATCAGCAGCCGCATCAGGTCCAGCCTGGTTGCCTGCGAAAGGGCGGCGAAGGCAGTGGCGGCTTCAGAAGATTCCATATTTCCAGAATGACGGAAATATATCTTTCAGGCAAGCGCGCTCGTTCCCTGTCCCGTCGCCCGGCGCGGGCCGCTGGGGCTGCGGGCTGCCGGGGCTGTCGCTCGGCATCGGGTCGTTGGCGGCGCAGACGCAGACGTTCGTCACGATGGGCTTTACTGCCGTGCTCCTCGAGGTACGGCCGACCAGGCGCGCCCTCGGCGCCCGCTTCGCCGCTGGCCGTTTCCGCCATCGCCAAAGCGACCCAACCCACATTAAAGAAATATTTCTTGATTTCTAAGGAACATTAACCTACTATCCCCACGAACCGCACCGACCACCCACCCCGAGGCCCAAACCCATGTCGCTCCCGGCCACCATCGCCCAAGCCATCCTGGACACGGTCATCGGCCGCCTCGCCCTTCTCTTCCTCACCGGC
>JAYUEJ010000332.1:0-5624 GCA_043739265.1 Rhodopila sp.
TGCCCGATCGCCTGCGGCAGGATATCCTGACGGATGATATGTTTTTCGTCGGCGATAAACAGGTCGTCGGCCACCGCGGTCAGCGCCGGCATTTGCGCCTGCCATTTCAGCAGATCGACCGCATCGCTGTCGGCCTTCCAGGCCGCCTGGATAATGGTCAGGCTCTGATCGATCAGCAGCAACTCATGCGCCAGCGTTTCCGCCATCGTGGCCGCCTGGCCGACCAGGGCCTGTTCCGCCCGGTCGCGGATTTCAACTCGCTGATCCTGCATCACCCGCGTCGTGAGGATCCAGATCAGCGCGATCAGCGCGAACCCGACGATCGCCACGGCACCACAGGCCGCGAGTTCGGCCTTGCCGATCCGCGCCGACCGAACCGATTCCACCGGAATAAGCCGCGGCGGTTGGGAGCGCGACGAACCCGGACCGGTTCGTTTCCGCCGGCGCTTGAAACTGTCACTCATGCTCTTGCTGAACCATTTTTCTGAAGGCCGCCCGATCAGTCCGACATCCACATCCGCCCGCGATCCCGCATCGGGACGTTGCTCAGGCGTGATCGTCTCTCAGGCGTAAATCTAACGGCTCACGACGGCTGGATCAACGACTGTTACGGGGTGCGGAGGGTAATCGGGTGAACGTCCGGGGCAAGCGGGTGAACCAGGACGTTGGCACGCCAAGGATGCCAAGGACCCGCCAGGATACCATGTTGACCGCCAAACAAAGCGGCGTGGCCGGCTTCGACCGCCCCCCGGGGACGGCCCGATGCTCATTCACCAGCCCTTCTTGGCGACCTTGGGGACCTTGGCGATTCAACTTCGTTTACTCACCCGATTGCCCTGAGGATTGGGCGGTCGCGATTCCAACCGCGATGGCTCGTCTCTGCTCCGCCATTTCAGGCCTTGACGCCCGTGGTATACAAAATCCAAAATACCCCGGACAAAAGGAGGACCGGGTTGTCACAAACCCAGCCAAGACTGAGCATCGCACCGCTGGATATCGGTCTGGGCCTGCGCAAGCAGGCGTGCGACGCGATCAAACGCGCCATTATGGACATGAACATTTACGGCCAGGCCGGCGATATCCGGCTCGATGAGCGCCAGCTCAGCGAAGCTCTGGGCGTCAGCCGCACGCCGATCCGCGAGGCCCTGTCGGTTCTGGAACAAGAAGGCTTCGTGCGCGCCATCCCCCGCCGGGGCATCATCGTCGTGCGCAAGACGAAACGCGAAATCGTCGAAATGATCACGGTCTGGGCCGCGATCGAGAGCATGGCCGCGCGCATCGCCGCGACCTCCGCGACACCGCCGGAGATCGCCGGACTGACCGGGCTGATGGATGCGTTCGCGGACGACCCGTCCGGGCATCTGACCGAATATTCCGACGCCAACATGGAATTTCATAAGGCGATCATTCGTCTGAGCGGCATCGGCCTGATGTCCACTCTGACCGACACGTTGTTCATCCACATGCGCGCGGTGCGTGCCGTAACCATGACCCGGGACAACCGCGCCCAGCGCTCGGTCGCCGATCACCGAGCCATCATCGCGGCGCTGCAGGCGGGCGATGCGGATCGAGCGGAAAAATTGGTGCGCGACCATACACTGGGCCTGGCGGATCATGTGGAACGGCATGGCGATTTTCTCGATCGGCCGCTGTTCGGTCGGACGAAGTTAGATGTGATGGTAAACGAAACAGGAGAAATTTTATGACAAAAGCACTCGACGGAGTCCGCATCCTGGACTTTACCCATGTCCAGTCCGGCCCAACCTGCACCCAGCTTCTCGCCTGGTTCGGCGCCGACGTGATCAAGGTCGAACGCCCCGGCGTCGGCGACATCACGCGTGGCCAGTTGGTCGATATCAAAGGCGCCGACAGCCTGTATTTCACCATGCTGAACCATAACAAACGCTCGATCACCATCGACGGGCGCGACACCCACGGCAAGGAAGTCCTCGAAGCCCTGGTCAAAACCTGCGACGTGATGGTGGAGAATTTCGCCCCCGGCGCGCTGGATCGCATGGGCTTCACGTGGGAGCGTGTCCAGGCGCTGAACCCAAGGATGATCCTCGCTTCGATCAAGGGCTTTGGCCCCGGTCCTTACGAGGACTGCAAGGTGTACGAGAACGTTGCGCAATGCGCCGGCGGCTCCGCGTCCACTACCGGGTTCGATGACGGTCCGCCGCTGGTGACCGGCGCGCAGATTGGCGATTCCGGCACCGGCCTGCATCTGGCCCTTGGCATCGTCGCCGCGTTGTTCCAACGCAACACTACCGGCCGCGGCCAGAAGGTCGATGTCGCGATGCAGGACGGCGTGCTGAACCTGTGCCGGGTCAAGCTGCGCGACCAGCAGCGGCTGGCGGCCGGGCCGCTGACGGAGTTTCCGCAATATCCGGACGGCCAGTTCGGCGACGCCGTGCCGCGCGCCGGCAACGCGTCGGGGGGCGGTCAGCCAGGCTGGATTTTGAAGTGCAAAGGCTGGGAGACCGATCCCAACGCCTATATCTACTTCATCGTCCAGGCCCCGGTGTGGGAACCGATTTGCGACGTCATCGGCAAGCCGGAATGGAAGACCGACCCCAATTACGCCAAACCCCCTGCCCGTCTGCCGCGTCTGAAGGCGATCTTCGCCACTATCGAGCAATGGACGATGACCAAGACGAAGTTCGAAGCGATGGACATCCTGAACAAATACGACATTCCGTGCGGCCCGATTCTGTCGATGAAGGAAATCGCCGAGGAACAATCCCTGCGCGACAGCGGCACGGTGGTGGAGGTCGATCATCCGGTGCGCGGCAAATACCTGTCGGTCGGCAATCCGATCAAGATGTCGGACAGCGCCTCGGAGGTGACCCGATCGCCGCTGCTGGGCGAGCATACCGAGGAGATCCTGCGCGACGTCCTCGGCTTCGCTCCATCGAAAGTGTCGGAGTTCCTTGCGTCTCCGGGGCTCGGCGGCGCACGCGCGGCGGCGGGGTAGCAACGGTTCGGCTGAGCTGGCAGCGACCGAACACCTCGGTCGCTGCCATCCCGGCGGAATTACTAAAAATAAGACAGATCCGAGCCGCATCGAAAATTGAGACGAGTCTGGAATAGAAAAACAAATCTGGGGCGATCCATCACGCCCTGACGTATAAAAAACAAGTTGTTGGTTGCGGGCAGGTAAGAACAACGCCTCGGACAGTATCGTGACCAATTCGCAGCACCAATACATTGCATTCGTCACTTCCATAGACCCCTTGCGTTGGTCCGTCGCCGGTGCAAGCGTGTTTCAAACCTGGGGAGAGTGGCATGTCTGGAAGTCTGGACTGGTCGATCCGCATCGTTGCCGTCGCCGGCGGGGCAGCGTTTCAGTCACGGGTGCCGAACGCCATCCCGGGTGAATTGCAAGCGCAGGTCGGCGACATCGTTACCTGGGGCAATGCGACAACAAACACGCATCAGCCCTGGCCGACACAGGGAAATACCCAGAACGGCGCGCCCGCCGCCGCCCCCGATCCGGTGCTGTTTTTTTCGCAACCGATCGCGGCCAACGCGTCGTCCACCCCTCAATTCGTGGTCCCCTTCAAATTGACGACCCCGGCGACGCCACTGGGCGTCGGATCGGTGATTTACTACTGTTGCAAGAACCACCCGACGGAACGCGGCAAGATCGTGATCTTCTGATTGACCGGTATCCGGCCGTAATCAGGCGCAATCGGGTCCAGCAACGCTCTGGGCCAGTCAATGGATTGGGGAAGGCGTGATGAAAGTTTCGAACATCGCCGATCGTCTTATGCCAGGACACCGTTGGTTGCTGAGTGCGCTGGGCATCGCCGCGGTATTACTGCCGCAAATCAGGCCGGCACAGGCGCAATACGTTCCCTGCCCGCCGGTCATCGACCTGACGAAAACGAAACTGCCCGAAATCGTCTCGCAAGGCGGCCGGTTGAAGGGCACGGTGGCGCTGACCGACGAACAGCGTGCGCTGACCTTGACCCCGGCCAATCCCAACCCCGGTCCGGCGAAATGCGTGCCGCAGCTTCAACGGTTCTATCAGAACTTTGAAAGCCCGACGCCCATCGATATGAATACAGTCACGCCGCCCATTCCCGGGCCGACCTTGCGCGCCAGCCTGGGCGATGTCGTGGAGCTGACATTCCTGAACCAGATCGATCCGCTGGATTACGGCAATACGATCGACCGCTGGGAAATGCTGGCGGCGGGTCCGCCCACGCCAGGTGCTGGATGCGATTCGGTCACCAACGGCACCAGTTATCCGAAGCTGACGCCCACCCCGGGTCTTCCCGCCTACGACGATATGCCGAATTGCTTCCATGGCTCGACCACCGGCAATCTGCATTTTCATGGCACCCATACCAGCCCGATGGGCACCGCCGACAATATCTTCCTCGGCATAAGGTCATCGCCACGGATCAATGGCGCGCCGGTCGTGACCGGTGCGTCGGTCGCCGCCGATTTCAAGGCGTTCTTCGCCAACTGCGAAACAAAATTGCAGGCCAACAACCGGCTGGAATGGCCGGCGACATGGTCCGACATGGGCATCCCAAACTGGCTGGACGGTCAGAAAACGATGCTGCAGGCCTACGATTCCGGCAAGCCGCAACCGCAACAACTATGGCCGGTCGATGCGAAGCAGGACGCCGGTGGCGCGTTTCCGCAATGGTACGTCGGATCGTTCCCGTATTGCTTCCTGCTGCCGAAATTCCAGGGAGCCGCGCAGCCCGGCGGCCCGATGGCGATGGGTCAATCGCCGGGCACGATGTGGTATCACGCCCACAAGCACGGTTCCACCGCGATCGACGTGTCGAACGGCATGGTCGGTGCGTTCATCATCGAAGACAATTCGCCCAACGGCTACGATGGCTTCATCAAGGCGTTCTACTTGCAGCACCAAAACAACCGCAAGCTGCCAGGGCAAGCTACGCCCGCACCGAACTGGCCCATCCTGCAGACGACCATGCTGGTGAACCAGATCGCCGGAACACCGAAGTTCGAAACCGGGTCCGGCGGCAAGGCGCCGTTCTCCATCAATGGCCAGCAGGTGCCGAACGTAACGATGTATCCGGGTGAGGTGCAGCTCTGGCGCATCGTCAATGGCTCGACCATCAGCGGCTTCTATTTGCCGGCCATGCCGCCGGGATTCGCCTGGCGGCAGACCGCCCAGGACGGCGTCCAGTTCGATAATTTCAACTACATAACCCGATCACAACGACCGGTGTTCGTCGCGGCCGGCAACCGGATCGATCTGCTGGTCCAGGCGCCCGCCAATCCAGCGATCGGCAAAAGCTTCAACGTGCAGGTCACCCAAGGCGTTTCACAAAGCACCGCCCAGAAAACACAGACGCCGACCACCACACTAATGACGATCCTGCTGGCGGGAAACGGCACCGCCATGCCCTTGCCGCCGTCCATGCCGGTACCCCGGCCCAGCTTCCAGACCGACATCACCACCGCCTCGATCAACGCGCCGGAGCGGTCGCTGAACTTCAACACCGCCGGTCAGGCATCCGGTGCCAGTCAGCACACGATCGGGATTGACGGCGGCGCGCAGTTGAAGTTCGAGCAAGGGCCGGCTCTGACCATCGCCAAACTCGGCACGATCGAGCAATGGAAAATCTCCAACACGA
>JAYUEJ010000333.1:0-1838 GCA_043739265.1 Rhodopila sp.
TGCGAGGCAGCCGCTGCCGCCGCGCGCATTGGCGCCCAAACGCTGCTTTTGACTCACGATTTGAGCAAGATTGGCGAGATGTCCTGCAATCCGTCGATCGGCGGGATCGGCAAGGGCCATCTGGTGCGGGAGATCGATGCTCTCGATGGGCTGATGGGCAGAGCGGCGGATGCGGCAGGCATCCATTTCAAGCTGTTGAACCGGAGCAAAGGCCCAGCCGTGCGCGGCCTGCGGGCGCAAGCGGATCGTTCGCTTTACCGGCGGGCAATGCAGAATTTCCTGGAGGACACCCCTAACCTGTCGCTGCTAGGCGGCGCGGCGGACGATCTTGAGGTGGATCGTGACGGACGCATCGTGGCTGTGATCTGTGCCGATGGTCAGCGGATCGGCTGCGGCGCGGTCGTGCTGACCGCCGGGACGTTCCTGCGTGGCATCATCCATATAGGCGACCGCCAGACTCCGGCCGGGCGGATGGGGGAGGCGCCTTCGGTCGGCCTGGCGCAAACGCTTAGCCGATTTGGCCTGCCACTCGGACGGCTGAAGACGGGGACCCCGCCTCGGCTGGACCGGCGGACCATCGACTGGGAGGGGTTGCGCGCCGACCCTGGCGACGATCAACCACAGCCGTTCAGCACGCTGACATCCCGGCTGCCGAATCGGCAGATCGACTGCAGGGTGACCGGGACGACCGAAGCAACCCATGCGGTTATTCGCGAGAACATTCACCGTTCGGCAGTCTATTCCGGCCAGATCTCCGGCCGCGGGCCGCGTTACTGTCCGTCGATCGAGGACAAGATCGTGCGGTTCAGCGGCAAGGATCGCCACAACATCTTCCTGGAGCCGGAGGGGCTGGACGACCCGACCGTTTATCCCAACGGGATTTCCACCAGCCTGCCGGAAGACGTGCAGCGGGCGATCCTGAAGACGATCCCGGGCCTCGAGCACGCGCGCATGGTTCGGCCGGGCTATGCTGTCGAGTACGATTACGTTGACCCTCGTGCGCTGACGCGGGGGTTGGAGCTGCGGGCGATGCCGGGATTGTTCCTCGCCGGTCAGATCAACGGAACAACGGGGTATGAGGAGGCGGCGGCGCAGGGGGTGTTGGCCGGGATCAATGCCGCCCGGTTGGCCGGTGGGGAGAGTGCGGTATGGCTTGACCGGACGGATTCCTACCTTGGCGTCATGGTGGACGACCTTACGACGCAGGGTGTCGCCGAACCGTATCGGATGTTCACGTCGCGGGCGGAATTCCGGCTCAGTCTGCGGGCGGATAACGCCGATCTGCGGCTGACGGACAAGGGAATCGGTTGGGGCTGTGTCGGGCGGGTGCGGACGGCGGCTTTCACCGCACATCGGATCACTCTTCGGGACGCCATGGACCGCGCGCGGCAGGAAGGATTGCCCGCGACGGCGATGGATCGGCTGGGCATCGTGCCCGCTGCCGATGGCCGTTGGCGGTCGGTGCTGGACCTCGCGGGGAATGACAGTGTCGCCTGGCCCTTGTTGTGCGAGGCATTCCCCTGGCTTGCCGCATTGTCGGCGCGGACCGCCGAGCAGCTTCGTACGGATGCCCGCTATGCCGGTTATCTGCATCGGCAACATGCGGAAGTTCGCCTGAGCCGGCGAGAGGACAGTGTTGGTCTGGAGGGTGTCCGGTTTGAGGAGATCGGCAGTCTCTCGACCGAAATCCGGGAGAAGTTGAACCATACCCGCCCGGAATCGCTGGGCGCCGCCGCCCGTATTCAGGGCATGACGCCCGCCGCCCTGGCGTCGATCGCCGCTTTTGTCCGCAAGCGCGCGGCGGCGTAGCGGACCGGTGGACAGCGTTTCCAACGCGC
>JAYUEJ010000334.1:0-1837 GCA_043739265.1 Rhodopila sp.
GTTGGTCGGCCCAGCCCGCTCTGGCTCGCCCGCCGCCTGACGGAATCCCTGGGCGGGGCGAAAATCTACTTCAAGCGCGACGAACTGAACCACACCGGCAGTCACAAAGCCAACAACTGCATGGGCCAGATCCTGCTGGCTCGGCGCATGGGCAAAACCCGCATCATCGCGGAAACCGGCGCTGGTCAGCACGGCGTCGCCACCGCCACGATGTGCGCGCTCTTCGGCCTGCCCTGCACCATCTACATGGGCGCCACCGACGTCGAGCGCCAATCCCCCAACGTCTTCCGCATGAAGCTGCTGGGCGCCGAAGTGAGGCCCGTGACCTCCGGCGCCGGCACCCTGAAGGACGCCATGAATGAGGCGATGCGCGACTGGGTCGCCAACGTCACCGACACCTACTACCTCATTGGCACCGTCGCCGGCCCGCATCCGTATCCGATGATGGTGCGCGACTTCCAGTCGGTGATCGGCGAAGAAGCCAAAGTGCAGATGCAGCAAGCCGAGGGCCGCCTGCCCGACGCCGCCGTCGCCTGCATCGGCGGCGGGTCCAACGCCATGGGCCTGTTCCACCCGTTCCTCGACGACGCCTCGGTCCGCCTGATCGGCGTGGAAGCCGGTGGTCACGGCATCGAAACCGGCCAACACGCCGCCAGCCTGACCGGCGGCCGTCCCGGCGTGCTGCACGGCAACCGCACCTATTTGCTGCAAGACGATGACGGCCAGATCATCGAGGCTCACAGCATCAGCGCCGGCCTGGATTACCCCGGCATCGGTCCGGAACATTCATGGCTGCACGACATCGGCCGCGTCGAATACGTCTCCGCCACCGATCGGGAGGCACTGGCCGCGTTCCAGCTCTGCACCCGGACTGAAGGCATCATTCCGGCGCTGGAACCAGCCCATGCGCTGGCCTACGTGACCAAACTGGCCCCCACGATGGATGCCGACAAAATCATCCTGATGAACCTCTGCGGCCGAGGCGACAAAGACATTTTCGCCGTCGCCGAACACCTGGGGGTCAAGCTGTGAGCCGCATCGCCGCCCGCTTCGCCGATCTGAAACGTCAGGGCCGAGGCGCCCTGATCCCGTTCCTGGAAGCCTGGGACCCGGACCACGAATCCTCCATGGCACTCCTGCGCGGGATGCCCGCCGCCGGCGCCGACCTGATCGAGATCGGCATGCCGTTCACCGATCCGATGGCCGACGGCCCGATCATCCAGGCCGCCGCGAAACGAGGCCTCGCCGCCGGGGTCAAGGTCGCCGACGTGCTGACCATGGTGCGCGACTTCCGCGTGGACGACGACGCAACGCCGGTCGTGCTGATGGGCTACCTGAATCCAATCCTGTCCTACGGCCCCGAACGTTTCTGCGTCGATGCCGCCAAAGCCGGCGTGGACGGCCTGATCATCGTCGATCTGCCGACCGAGGAAGCCGACCTGCTGCTGCCCCACAGCAACGCCAACGGCCTGGACTTCATCCGCCTGATTGCCCCGACAACCGACGACGCCCGCCTGCCACACGTCCTGAACGGTAGCTCCGGCTTCGTCTATTACGTCAGCATCACCGGCATCACCGGCACCACCAGCGCGACGGCCGAGCACCTGGAGGCGGCGATTCCGCGCCTTAGGCGTGCCACCAACCTGCCGATCGCCATCGGGTTCGGCGTGCGGACACCGGAGCAGGCCGGTGCGGCGTCCCGCATCGCCGATGCGGCCGTGGTGGCGTCGGCGTTGATCGACACGCTGTCGGCGAACCTCGACGCGCATGGGAAAGCGCTGCCGGGCGCGGTTGACAAGGTGCTCGATCAGGTCCGGGCGTTGGCGGCAGCGGTGCG
>JAYUEJ010000335.1:0-1836 GCA_043739265.1 Rhodopila sp.
CGTGCCAGGGTGTTCCTGACGCGGATGGACGAACTCGCCCCGATCGCCGCCGAACGCGCCCTGACCGCCGCGTTCGCAATGCATGTCGGCTTACCCGACGGCGCGGTGTTCGTGGCTCGCCGCATGGGCCGCGATGGACTGGCGTTGCCGCAAGGCGGCTGGCCGGCGCCTTATCATCCGGCGGCGCCGCCCGATCCGTCGTTCTCCCTCGGCATCATGCGCCAGGAAAGCAGTTTCGACATCGCTGCCGTTAGTTCTTCGGGGGCTCGGGGGCTTATGCAGTTGATGCCGCCGACGGCGACCGCGGTGGCGAAGCAGCTTGGCATCCCCGTCTCGCTGCCGACCCTGACCGCGGATGCAAGCCACAACATCCGTCTCGGCACCGCCTATCTGCAAGAGATGATGACACGCTTCGACAACTGCCTGCCGCTGGCCGCCGCCGCCTACAACGCCGGTCCGCACCGCGTGGCGCAATGGCTGGGCGACAACGGCGACCCCCGCACCGGCCCGATCGACATGGTGGACTGGATCGAGTTGATCCCCGTGGCCGAAACCCGCAACTATGTGCAGCGCGTGACCGAGAACGTGGTCATGTACCGCACCGCCCGCCAAGATCCAGCCGCGATCCTGACAGGCACGCCGTGGACCCGGTAAGTCATCTTATATCCGCCCGGGACGGCCTGCCGATCCACGTCCTGGAATGGCCCCGATGCCAGGACTCCGGGGGCGAAGAGTTGGGGCGCGAAGAGTTTGGGCGCGAAGCGTTTGGCGGCGAACCGCTTCCGCCGATCCTCTGCCTTCCCGGACTGGTCCGCACCAGCGCCGATTTCGAAACCCTCGCGCCCCTGGTCGGGGCCGGTCGCCGCGTCATCGCGATCGACTACGCCGGCCGAGGCCAGTCCGGCCGCGCCAGGGACATCGCCCGATATGCACCGGAGGCCTGTGTCCGCGACGTCATGGACGCGTGCGCCGCGCTGCACATCCACGACGCGATCGTCATCGGCACCAGTTTTGGCGGATTGCTGGCGATGGGGCTTGCCGTCGCCCGCCCGGGACTGGTGCGTGCCGCGATCCTTAACGACATCGGACCCGACGTCGGCACCAACGGCGCCGATTTCGTTCGGCGCTTTGTCGGCAATGACCCGGCGTTCGACAGCCTGGACACCTGCGCCGCCTATCTGCGGACCACCCTGCCGCCGCTGTCGCTCAGCACCGATGCGGCCTGGCGGCGCATGGCGGAACTCACGTATGCGCCGGGCGCGGACGGCCGCTTCCATCCGGTGTGGGACACCAGGATCGCGGCGCTGCTGACCGACAAGTCGCCGGATCTTTGGCCGCTGTTCGGCGCGCTGTCCGACCGTCCCGTCCTGCTGGTGCGCGGCGCCGTCAGCGACATCCTGTTGCCCGCCACGGTGGTCAGGATGCAAACCGAACATCCGGCGATGCGGGTTGTGACCCTTCCCGGTATCGGCCACGCGCCGATCCTGACCGAACCGCCCGCGCTCGCGGCGATCAAGACGTTCCTACAGGAAACCGCATGACCCTGGTTCGGTTTATCGCCGCCGGGTTCGGCACCGGTTATGCCCCGCTCGCCGCCGGCACCGTCGCCTCGGCCGCCGCCGTCGTCAGCGGCGCCGGCCTGATGCTGCTGTCGCCTTGGGCGCTGGCGCTTGCCGCCGTCCTGGCGACCTTCGGGGGCACCCTGGCGATCAAACGAGCGTCGGTCGAAGGCGACCCCGGTTGGGTGGTCATCGACGAATTCGCCGGTCAGTGGATCACGTTGTTGGCCTTGCCCCGTCCGACGCTGCCCGGACTGCTCGCCGCCTTCATCCTGTT
>JAYUEJ010000336.1:0-5616 GCA_043739265.1 Rhodopila sp.
CCAGGGCCTGGAGGCCGAATGCCCGCATGTTGGCGATCCGATCCGGGCTGCCGGTTTCCACGGTGATCACCTTCGAAAAACCCGGTCCGGTCACCGCGATACAGGTGTGTCCCGCTTTGTCGCCATAGCGATTGCCGGTCGGCCCGGTGGCGCCGGTTTCGCCGATCCCCCAGGTCGAGTCCAGCCTGGCGCGAACCGTGTCGGCCAGCAGCACGGCGTAAGGTTCGGTGGACGCCCGTTCGATCGGGGCAGGCAGCGGATTGGAAAGGTCCAGGAATGCTTTCCGCGCATAGGCGGTATAAATCACGCCGCCGCCGCGGAAATACGCTGACGCTCCGCCGACCGACAACAAGGCGGCGGACAGCAGCCCGCCCGTGGATGATTCGGCGATGCCAATCGTCTCGCCGCGTTCCTTCAGGCGGGCGCCAATCTTTTCGGCCAGCGGCAACAGGGTTTGCATCGGTGCTTTCCTCCATGGATGCGGGAATACTCGTCCTCGGCGGCCGGCATGTCCATGTGGAGGCCGGTACTGAAGCGATTGTGTCGGTACTGAAGCGATTGTGAAGGACGGCCGATCCTGTTTCGCGGGCCGGATTGGCGGTAGCGACTTCGCGCATGCCGTGCGACAACCGCGCCATGCGGGATAGTCTTATCGACAGTGTCAGTGCCGGAAATGCCAGCGTGGCTGTCGCCGCGGACCTGACCGCGGTGATCGTTGCCGTGACCGACGGACAGCCGCGCGTGCTGACGATCGAGCGTGGCCAGGCGTTGCCGTCCGGCCCGTTCGAGCCGGCTCATCGCTCGCTCCAGGCCGGGTTGCGCTCCTGGGTGGAGACGCAAACCCACCACCCGCTGGGGTATGTCGAGCAACTGTACACCTTCGCCGACCAGGACCGGAAACAAGGCACGCTGGGTCGCGTCGTGTCGGTCAGTTATTTGGGGCTGACGCGGGAAGCGCCGGTGGTGGAGGGGTGGGATGCCGCCTGGCAACCCTGGTATCGCTTCTTCCCGTGGGAGGATTTCCGCGGACCCGGCGCGGCCCTGGGGGAAGCGATGCTGGGGCCCGAATTGTATGATTGGGCCGACAGCGCGGACGATCCCGCGATGCAACGCGACAGGCAACGGCGCATCACCATCAACTTCGGGCTGCGCGGGCAGCGATGGAATGAAGACCTGGTGCTTCAGCGATATGAATTGCTGTGGGAGGCCGGTTTGGTGGCGGAAGGGCGACCGCAGACCGCCGAACGGTCGGACACCCTGACGGAAGCGCTGGGGCAACCCATGCGCCACGACCACCGTCGAATCCTTGCCACCGGCATCGCTCGGTTGCGCGCAAAGATCAAGTACAGGCCTGTGGTATTTGAATTGATGCCACCGGGATTCACGTTGTTGGGGTTGCAAAGGACAGTGGAGGCCCTGGCCGGGCGGCTGCTGCATAAACAGAATTTTCGCAGGTTGATCGACCAACAGGATCTGGTGGAGGAAACCGGCGATGTCACGACGGAAACCGGCGGGCGGCCCGCCAAACTGTTTCGGTTCCGGCGAGAGGTGCTGGCCGAACGGCATGTGGCCGGGACAAAGCTGCCTCTGGTGCGGGCGGTTTGATTGTCTTTGGTGCCCGGGCCAGCGATGATGACCGTTACATCGATGCAACGGTAGTATCCAGGCGGGATGGCCGATACGGTTTTGGTCAATCAGAGCAGGCCATTGACAGCTTCTGTTCAAACGATGGACGCTCCGATCAAATGAGGTGACTGGAACGCCAATGCAAACCCCTGTGATACGTGCTGTGTTCGGCTTTATCGCCGCTTCCCTGTCAGTGTTGATCTTTCACTAGGCGATGTGGGAGGCATTGCATTTGCTGGCGCTTCCGGGCCTGGGGATGCCAGCGCCGTATCCCATTGAACCGACAGCCCCTCTCGGTGTGCCTCGGATCCTCAGTCTTTGTTTCTGGGGCGGGCTCTACGGCATCGTCTTCGGCCTGGTTCTGCCGCGGCTGACGGCGCCGCTTTGGCTGTGTGGCCTTGGTCTGGGAATTATCGCCGCGCTGGTGGGCCTGCTTGTGGTGCCGGCGATCAAAGGCTTGCCGATCGGCGGCGGCTGGGTGTTGTTGAACTGGGTGAGGTCGTTCTTGATCAATGGATCTTGGGGCATCGGTGTCGGGTTAATCCTGCCGCTGCTCCTTCGGCGCGCGCCCAGACTGGTGTGATGGGAACTGGCGTGATGGGGATCTGACCGGGCGGGCTGCCGTCGCATCAAGACCGGGTCAATGTCTTCTGAAAATGGGCAACGAATAGCTTTGCCGTGGCGACGGCGGCGCTGGCCCGTTCGTGAGACACACCTGAATTGGGACCGGTTTCGTAGTCGGCGATAGACTTCAGATTATAGGCCTGTCGCAGAAAAATCCGGAGGTCCGTGTGCAAAGCGGGGGCGTCTTTGGTCAATCGATGGAATTCGGAATGCACCCCGGCATGCGTCTTAACCGACTTACCAGTTTTTTCGGATATCAGTGCCTGCGCGGCATGAAATCCCGCGAGATAGGCTGTACGGCCAGCTGCGTCGTCAAGACCGATCGCCAGCATGGCGTCTGCCTCGTCGAGCAGTTTTTGCGCCTTGTCCAAAAAATATCCAGTTTCAGGCGTCACAGGGTTAAACCCTCGCGTCGGATTTCGCGCATCAACGGCGTGCGTTCTTGGTAGGCTACGGCCGGGTAGGGTTTTGCGTCGAAAAAAACGTTCGCATCATCAATGAACGACCCGCACAAATCCGCCAACCGGTCGAGTTCCACCCACCGGTCAGGCAGCGATTTCAAGAACACCGCGACATCCCAGTCGGAATCCGGGCGCGCATCGCCGCGTGCGCGGGACCCGAACAGCACGACGCGGTCGATCTCGTCACCATACAGATCGGCCAGCGCCGAACGGAAGCGCAGCAGAACCGGATCGGCTAAGGAAGGCGTCGGCACGACGGACCCCATCGACAAGAAAGCGATTGATAGCACCAAATCGGCGGTCGCGCACGTCGCGCTTGACATCCTTATACTCATCGTTAGCATAAGCGCCTGTAATGCTCATATGGAGCATTAGTAAGGAGGTCCCGATGTCCGCCAGCGCTCTGCTCGAACGCACCGCCCCGCTCTATGACCGGGTCAAAACTCTGATCCCGGCCATCGAATGGCCCGTCTTCGCCGGCGACATCGACGCCATCCTGCGGCTGAAGCGCGAACGCGACGCGGTGATCCTGGCACACAATTACATGACGCCGGAGATTTTCCACTGCGTCGCCGACATCGTTGGCGACAGCCTGGCCTTGGCGCGGGAAGCCATGAAGGTGGATGCCAAGGTCATCGTTTTGGCCGGCGTGCATTTCATGGCGGAGACGGCGAAGATGCTGAACCCCGGCAAGACGGTGCTGATTTCGGATAGCCGAGCGGGGTGTTCGCTGGCGGAATCGATCACCGCGGCGGATGTGCGGTTGATGCGCGAGCGCCATCCCGGTGTGCCGGTGGTGACGTATGTCAACTCCTCCGCCGCGGTGAAAGCCGAGTCCGATATCTGCTGCACGTCCGGCAATGCCAAGAAGATTGTCGAGTCCCTCGGTGTCGATACCGTCATCATGCTGCCGGACGAATTTTTGGCGCGGAATATTGCCGCCCAGACTCACGTCAAAATCATCGCCTGGGCCGGCCATTGCGAGGTGCATGAACGTTTCACCGCCGCCGAGGTCCGCGCACTGCGTGTGGACTATCCCGGAGTCACCATTCTTGCACACCCGGAATGTCCGCCGGAGGTTGTTGCCGAAGCCGACTACACTGGCTCCACCGCCGATATGTCTGGATACGTCGGGCGCGAAAAACCGGCGCGGGTTGTTCTTTTAACGGAATGCTCGATGGCCGACAACATTTCGGTGCATCATCCGGAAGTCGATTTCGTCCGCCCGTGCAATCTGTGCCCGCACATGAAACGCATCACATTGCCGGGCATTCGCCACGCTTTAGAAACGATGACCGAGGAAGTGGTAATCGATCCGGCCCTGATCGACCGCGCCCGGTTGTCGGTCGAACGCATGTTGGCGGTGCGCTGATGAGCGCTTTGCCGGCTTTTAATCCCCTGCCGATGGTGATGATCGAGCCGTCCGTCCGCGCCGCGTTGCTCGAGGATCTCGGACGGGCAGGGGATCTGACGACGGATTCCATCGTCCCCGCCAATGCGTTGACCCGTTGCGCCTTGATGGCTCGGCAGCCCGGTGTGGTGGCAGGGCTGGACTTTGCGGTGGCAGCGTTTCGGCTGATCGACCCGGCGATCAAAGTCGAGGTCGCGTTGCCGGACGGCAGCCGCCTGCGTCCGGGCGACCTGATCGCCACGATCAGCGGTCCCGCGCGCGGGATACTGACGGCGGAACGAACGGCACTGAATTTCCTGTGCCACCTGAGCGGCGTTGCCTCTGCCACACGCGGCATCGCCGATGCGATCGCCGGGACGAAAGCGCAGGTTTGTTGCACCCGCAAGACGATGCCGGGCCTGCGGTTCGCGCAGAAATACGCCGTGCGGGTCGGCGGCGGATCGAATCACCGGTTTGGGCTGGATGATGCGGTGCTGATCAAGGACAACCACGTCGCGATCGCCGGTGGGGTGCGTTCCGCGGTCGAACGGGCGCGGGCCGGGGTGGGACATCTGGTAAAAATCGAACTGGAGGTCGATACGCTGGATCAACTGGCTGAGGCGCTGACGTTGCGCGTGGACGCGGTGCTGCTGGACAATATGGGGCCGGACATGCTGCGCCAGGCCGTCGCGATGGTCGATGGACGCGCGATTACCGAGGCCTCAGGCCGCATCCGTCCCGATACCGCCCCGGCCATCGCGGCGAGCGGGGTCGATCTCCTGTCGGTGGGGTGGCTGACGCATTCGGCGACGGTGTTGGATGTGGGGTTGGATTGGGTGGGCTGAGGGGGGTGCGCGTTGGCGAAATCGGCAATCGCCTGTCGGATCAACGCGGCATAACGGACGGCGGCTTCCTCACCGAACGTATCGATCGAATGCGCCAAAGCGGCGGCGATCGATCGCCGTGCATCACACGGAAGCCGGATTTGCGCCACCTATGCGGACCGGGGAGCACCTACCTGGCTGGCCGCTTCGGTTAGCAACTGGTCCATGACCTGGCCAAGATGAACATCGTCCTGGATGTCGATGAAGGCGCATGATGCGCTCCTCGCACACAGAAGGCCCTGACCTCTATCGCTTGTTGATCCGCAGTATGATCCGTCCCTCTACGCTGCGCCGGTTGAGGACCCAACAGGGATCACAAACGGGTTCCATTGTGTTGGTCTTCGACGTTGCAACATCCAGTTCAGCGCCAAGACGCCAAGACGCCAAGACGTTGGACACTCCGCTGGCGGTGGACCATCGCGCATACCGAGCGGCCATCGTTCTTGGCGTCTTGGCGTCTTGGCGTCTTGGCGCTGAACTGGGTCCGAACAATGGCACGGAATCCGCCGGGTCACTTCGACCGAAAGGCCGCGCTGCCGCTGATAAAGCCAGATGCCGCATCAGCGAAGGACAGCCGAACCATGCCGATTAAGAAACAACCGGTCCTGTGTGCCCTTTCAAACCGGCCTGA
>JAYUEJ010000337.1:0-5608 GCA_043739265.1 Rhodopila sp.
CAAGCGCATCCGCAAGAAATTCCGCATCGGGACGGAAGAATTCACCCATATCGAGACGCTCTACGGCATCGGCTACCGCTACAAGGAGCATTGATTGCCCGACAGCAGCCTCCTATCCGGGCTAACCCGCCCGGCTCGGCGGTTCCGCCAGCGCTGGGTGTCGCCGTTGCTGCGGCGGATCCTGCTGGTCAACGCCTTGCCGCTGGCGCTGCTGGTGGTGGCGCTGCTGTATCTCGACCAATACCAGAACGGGTTGCTGGAGGCGCAGGTCACCGCGTTGCGCGAACAAGCCCGCGTGTTCGCCGGCGCGCTGGGGGAAAGTGCAGTACTCACCACCGACCCCGACAACCCCAAACTGGTCGCGGCAGTCGCCATCTCCCTCCTTCACCGCCTCACCGAACCCACCCCCGACGCCCAGGCTCGGCTCTACGCGCCGGATGGGACGGTGCTGGCGGACTCGCGCCGGCGGGAAGGGCCGAACGGCGTTGTCACCATCGAACCACTGCCGCCGCCGGCCGATCACGGCCCCGTGCTGGCGATGATCGGCTGGCTGTACGATGGCGTGCTGTCGCTTCTGCCTCATCAGGCACCGATCACCCTGGTCGATACCACCCCCCAGGCCGGCGGCGCCGACTGGCAGCCGAACGTGAAAGAGGAATTGCGCCTCAGCAGCGCCGGCAACAGCAACGAAACCGCGCCCTATATCCGCCGCACCCGCGAAAACCGGCTGTTGGTCACCGTCGCCGTGCCGGTGGAGCGGGACAGGCACACCGTCGGCATCATCTCCCTGACGCGGGAGGCGCGAGAGGTGGACGAAAGCCTGTTCACCGTGCGGATGTCGATCCTGGCGCTGTTCGGCCTGGCGCTGCTGCTAACCGTGCTGCTGTCCTGGTATCTGTCGCTGACCATCGCCCGGCCGATCCTGCGCCTGGCGGAGGCAGCGGCCGACATGCGCGAAGGCCGCGGTCGGTCCGGCAGCGTGCCGCCCTCCCTGTTGAAGCGGCGGGATGAAGTGGGGGCGCTGGCGTCCGCGCTATCGGACAGTGCCGCCGCCCTATGGGAACGGATGGATGCGACCGAGCGGTTCGCCGCCGACGTGGCGCACGAGATCAAGAACCCGCTGTCGTCCATCCGCAGCGCCATCGAAACCCTGCGCCGGATAGAAGATGTCGGCCGCCAGCGCCAGTTGCTGACCATCATCGCGCAGGACGTCATGCGGCTGGACCGGCTGATCAGCGATGTGTCCGACGCGTCCCGGTTGGATGCGGAACTATCGCGGGTCACCGTCGAACCGATCGATGTCGTGCCGATCCTGCGCACCTTGCAGGAACTGGATGAGGCGACCCGCGACGACGACAAGGACCCCAGGCTGGACGTGATCGCCCCGCCGAACGGGCTATCGGTCTGGGCGGTGGAGGACCGGTTGGTGCAGGTATTGCGCAACCTGATCGGCAACGCGCACTCCTTCAGTCCGCCGCGCGGCCGGATCGCCGTACGGGTGCGCGATGCCGGCGGGGTGGCGGAACTGTGTGTGGAAGACGACGGGCCGGGTATCCCCGATGCTAACCTGGAACACATTTTCGATCGCTTTTATTCGGAGCGTCCGAAAGGCGAGAGCTTCGGGCAGCACTCCGGCCTGGGTCTGTCGATCAGCCGGCAGATCGTCGAGGCGCTGGATGGTCAGATATCCGCCGAAAACCGCCGCGATGCTGGCGGCCGGGTTCTGGGCGCCCGGTTTATCGTGCGGCTGCCGATCGTTTAGCGACGGCTGGGCGCGCCCGGGCCTTCCTGAAACCGATTCGGCAGCCGCACAGGCCCGCCCCCGTCAGGACCGTCAGCCAACTTATCGTGCGATGTGAACATTTGGGGCGGAATTGTGGTTTAACCCTAGGCTCACTGTAGCCATGGGAGGCACCGATGCCGTTCGATGGATTTGACTATCCCGCTACCACCATCACGCCCGCTAAAACTTCGATCTGGACGCGTCTGACTCAATTCGCGTTGGGTACGCCTCCAATTGTGAAAAACCTGCCGCTGCACGCGTTCCTGCCGATTCCGGCCACTCAGCCGGATGCGCTCACCGTGCAGGTCCTCTCGGTCGGCCGGGCGCTGATCGAGGACCGGAAGGATTGGGTCCAGCGGCGCTACGAAACGCGCGATGGACGCCGTTGCGCTGTTGGAGCCTTGCGCGGCGCCGCTCGGTTGATGAACCTGCACGGGCCGCAGACCGGAGCTAACACGATTCTGTTATCCGTGGCGATGACCCGCGGTTTCAACGACATTGAGAGCATGAACGATAACTCCAGTCATCGTCAGGTGCTTTCCGCGTTCGATGAAGCGATTGTCCGGGCTCGACAATTTTCCGGGTAGGGGTCGTCGCTTTTAATCGCACAAACTTTGATTGCGGGTGAAGCGAAGCAATCCCCCGATTAAGGCGCCCAGAACCGGGGATTGCCGCACCGCTTTCCGGGGAACCGGCTTGGAAACCTACCGGCTCGTTGCATCCTCGACGACCGGCCGCCAGGCGCGGCCTTCGCGTTCCAGCAGCGCGTGGGCCGCCGCCGGGCCATCGCTGCCGGACGCATAGTTTGGAAAACCGTCGGGCGGTTCCTTCGACCAATTTTCCAAAACATTGGCAACCACGCGCCAGGTTTCCTCGACCATGTCAGCGCGGTTAAACAGCGTCTGGTCACCTGTCATGACGTCGTAGATCAGCGTCTCGTAGCCGATGTTGGGCTCCTTCGGAAACCAATCGGCGTATTTGAACGCCATCCGGACCGCCGCCAGATCGACGACCGGACCCGGGCGCTTGACCTCGAACTGTAGCGCGATCCCTTCGTCCGGCTGGATTTGCAACAGCAGCCAGTTTGGCCCCAGCGCGGCGACGTTGGTGTCCTCGAACGGAGCATAGGGCGCGGGTTTGAAGCGAATGGCGATTTCGCTGACCCGGCGGGGCATATGCTTGCCGGTGCGCAGGTAAAACGGCACGCCGGCCCACCGCCAATTGTCGATCGCCAGCCGCATCGCCACATACGTCTCTATACCGGACTCTGGCGCGACGTCTTTTTCCTGGCGGTATCCGGACACGCCGTTAGGACCGGGTCCGTATTGACCCCGCACGGCATCGTCCGGCGCTACTGTTCGCAGTGCCGAGAAAACGTCTTCCTTGCGGTTGCGCACGGCGGTGGCGTCGAAGCCGGCCGGCGGTTCCATCGCCACCATGGCCAGAAGCTGGAACACATGGTTCGGAATCATGTCTCTTAATGCGCCGGTTTTTTCGTAGAAGCGGCCTCGGGATTCCACGCCGACGGTTTCGGCGACGGTGATCTGCACATGGTCGATACGGTCTCGATTCCACAGCGGCTCGAACATGCCATTGGCGAAACGCAGCGCCATGATGTTTTGCACCGTCTCTTTGCCGAGAAAGTGATCGATCCGGAAGATTTGACGCTCTTCAGCACAGCGCAGGATGCTGGCGTTCAGGGCCTTGGCGGAGTCCTCATCGTGGCCGAATGGTTTCTCGATCACCACGCGACGCCAGCGTTCCGGTTTCTTGCCGTCCTGGTCCCGGTTTTCCTGGAACAGGCCGGCTTTCCCCAGATGCGTCACGACCGGACCAAAGAATCGGTCGGCTATCGCAAGGTAGAACAGGCAATTGCCCCCGGTATCAGACGGTTGATCGAGATGCTGCTTCAGCTTTTCGTATAGCCCGTCGTCGTTCAGGTCGCCTTTGATGTAGGAAACCCGGCCGGTCAGGCGCTTCCAGGTGGCATCATCGACCTTGTCGATCCGGCTTTCGCTGGCAGCGTGGCCGACGAAACTCTCCATCATCTCTCGCAAGCTGTCGCGCCACTTGTCCGCGTCGAGGTCGGCGAGATCGACTCCGATCAGTTCAAAATGTTCAGGCAACAAACCGGTCGTTGCGAGGTTATACAATGCGGGCACCAGCAACCGCTTCGTCAGGTCGCCGCCGGCGCCAAAGATGACCATGGCGCAGGGGCCAGGTGGTTGCGCGGATCGCCTCGGCGGGGCGTTGAGGACCCGGGTAGCGGGGGATGTGTCGTTGGACATGGCTGGCAAATGCGGTCCGCCCGGTTACGGTTGGCTACACGTTAGAATGAGGGGGTTTATACCACGCAGGCGTGCGCTTTTCACGGAACGCCGTGGTGCCTTCTTGCCCCTCCGGCGAGTGGCGCTGGGTCCAACCTTCGTGCGCCAGCATCGAGATCTGGCGGTCATCCAGCAGCAGATTGTTGGCGCCCAGGAAGCTGGACTTGGTCATGGCGATGGCCGTCGGGCTACCGAGGAAGATGGCGTCGATCACCGCTGCCAGTTTCGTTTCCATGTTGTCTTGAGGAACGACTTCGTGGATCAAACCGATCCGTTCGGCTTCGCGTGCGTCGAAACGCTCCCCGGTCAGAGCGTAGCGGCGGGTGTGACGCAGGCCGATGGCGTTCACCATGTGGGTGGAGATCGGTGTGGGCGCGACGCCTACCCGGATTTCTGTAATGCCAAACTGCGAGTCTGGCGTGGCGAAGGCGACATCGACGCAGCAGACGATGCCGACGCCGCCGCCAAAGCAGGCGCCATGGACCAGCGCGATCGTCGGCTTCGGAAATTCATTAAGAAGTTGCAACGCTCGGGTGGTGGCGATGGAGGCAGCGTAGTTCTCGGCTGGCGGGTAGTGCGCGACCTCTCCGAGCCAGCGAATGTCGGCGCCGGCCTGGAAGTGCTTGCCGGCGCCTTTTATGACCAGACAGCGGACGGTTTGGTCTATCGCAAGGTCGGTCAAACCCTGGATCAGGGCTGCGAGCATGGCGGCGTTGTAGGCGTTGCCGACCTCGGGGCGGTTGAGCGTGACGGTGGCGACGCCGCGTTTGTCAATCGCGACCAGGACGGGGGATTGCGTCATGCTGCTTCCATCGCGGGACGATTTCATAGGCGGCGTTGCCCAGGTTCCCGCTTCAGGATGGAGATTGCCGAAGTGCCGACGGATGGCAAGGGTGGGTGGGTAACGGACGTTCCGGGTTCGGCGCATGGTGACGAATTGAACAAGGGCAACGCGTGGCCTCATGTCAGTTCTTCTTAACCGGACTCTGCATGACGAACGCCGATTCATCTTTTGTAATGGTCAGCGCGATATCGTCCGGGTCCCGCCACCCGAACGTTTCCATGCCGATCACCGGCAAGCCACCGTGCTGCTGCGGCGGACCGTAGGTTTTGATCATCCACGCCTTGAATTGTTCGTTCTGAGCCTCATTGACCACCCCATAGACGATCAGCCTCAGACCTCCATGCTTCGTGTCGAAACCAAAAGACACTTTCAGTTGCAGGGAGGCATCGGTAAACAGGCCCTCGGCGCCATATTCGAGGTTTATTTCGGCAATGCGTCGTCTGCCGGCACTGGGGATCACATGAACCGCGCTATCGGACGCAGCGGCCACTTGCTCGGGCGTCATGCCCCATTTCGCGTAAAGCCAATCGGCTCGGGCCGAGGTGTTAGGCAATACACCAATTATGCCGACCAGCACGGCGGCGAAGACGACTCGCATAGCATGCGCCCCTGGGTTGATAGGTACAACTGCCGTTCGATCGGACTATACTAACG
>JAYUEJ010000338.1:0-5607 GCA_043739265.1 Rhodopila sp.
AACAGCGCCTCAGCGATCCGATTACGCTCCTCCTGCGGCGGATCCTCGGCGAGGCGGTCCATCAACGGCCGACCATCGAGCCAGGTCATGGTCAACAGCCGATTGGTGCTGAACCCCGGCAGAGGCTCCGGCACATGCACGCCGGGCTGGTCGTGCAGCATCAGCCCATACAGACGCATCTGCGCGGCCTCGCGGACGTAATCCAGTTCCTCGCGCAGGCGTTCCCGCAGTTCCTTGTAGATCTCATCCTGTTGGATGGCATTATCCATCCGGTGATACACCGCCATCGCCAGCTTCAACTGCCGCAGATCCGCCTCAACCGTGCTCGGCATATCCGGGTATTGCAGCTTGCAGGCGACCAATGTCCCATCCGGCAGCGTGGCGCGATGCACCTGCCCCAGGCTGGCGGCGGCCGACGCCTCCTGGTTGAACGACGTGAACTTCGACTGCCAATTCGGCCCGAGTTCGCTCGCCATCCGGCGGCGCACAAAATTCCAGCCCATGGCGGGCGCGTTGGCCTGAAGCTGCGCCAGCTCCGCCGCGTATTCCGCCGGCAGCGCGTCCGGCACGGTTGACAGGAATTGCGCGACCTTCATCAGCGGGCCTTTCAACCCGCCGAGGATGGTCTTCAAATCCTCGGCATGCGCGGCGCGATCGGTCTTGATGCCGAACACACGCTCCCCGGCCACCCTGGCGGCGATACCGCCGACGGCACCGGATGTGCGAGCGAACCGGCGGACCTCGCCAAAAAAATTGCTACCGGACATCGCGGCGCCATGGTTGGGTTGGCCAGTCAGGCGACATCATCGGGTTGCTCTCGTTCGGGTTCGCATCGACGTTAATATTTGCGATGCGACCGCGATTGCAACCCGCCACGATTGCAACCTACTGAATCGCCTATGCGCTTTTCGCTTTCTTCTGCATCGCCTCGGTCAGACGCTGCGGATCGACCTTGATCTCGACCCCCGCCCGCTCGGTTTGCAGGATCATCATCGAACGCGAATCACGATGGCCCCAGCCGCGGTTCAATCCCTCGGACAGATCGGCCAACGCCAGATTGGCCAATCGCATCGGCACGTTCAACTCACGTCCCAACGCGGTCGCAAGGGAGACGTCCTTGTGCGCCAAACGCAGCGCGAAAGCCGCGGGTTCGTATGTGTTCGGCAGGAATTGGTCGGTCATCGATTCGAACGCGCCGCGCCGGCCGATCGCGCCCTCGCGCACGGCTTCCCAGATCGCCAGCGGATCGATGCCCGCCTTGACACCCAGGCTGAAGACTTCGGCGGCTGCGGCGGTGGCGATGTAGCCGTAGCAGTTATGCACCAGCTTCGCGACCGAACCGGCGCCGATCGGCCCGATGTATTTTGCCGCATCGCCGATAGTATCCAGCACCGGCTTCCACTTTTCGAATACGTCCGCATCGCCGCCGCACCAGATCGCCAGTTTCCCGGACGCCGCCCCGCGCGGCCCGCCGCTGACCGGGGCGTCGAACAGATACGCCCCCTTCTTCGCATACTCGGCGTACGCCTTGCGCACCGTGGTGGGAGAGTTCGTCGTCAGATCGAAATACGCCGCCCCCTTGCGAATCCCGGCCAACAACCCGTTGTCGCCAAAAGTCACCGCTTCGAACTCGACCGGACCTGGCAGGGACGAGAAGATAATATCGCACTCGGCCGCCAGTGCCGCCGGACTGTCCGACCACACCGCGCCATTCTTGATGTGCGATGTGGCTGCGTCCCGACGCACGTCA
This sequence comes from Rhodopila sp., assembly GCA_043739265.1. Classification (GTDB taxonomy): domain Bacteria; phylum Pseudomonadota; class Alphaproteobacteria; order Acetobacterales; family Acetobacteraceae; genus Rhodopila. Next base: position 1,751 of record JAYUEJ010000338.1, read on the forward strand.
TGCACCAGGACAGTGTGACCGTCCGTCTGAATACCCCTTTGTAGATTCGCGGCCATACTGGCACCCATGGTGCCAAGACCGATAAAGCCTGCCTTCATCGTTTCCATCCCAACCTGAATTATCTCCCAACCTGAATGATCTACGGATTCGCCTCGAAGATTTCCTTGGCGATCGCCGCGGCCGACATCGACGCGGGCCAACCGCCATAGAACGCCACATGCGTGATCATTTCGGAAATCTCGGTCTTGGTCAGGCCGTTATCCAACGCGCGCTGCAAGTGACCGCGCAGTTGCTCTGGCCGGTAGGTCGCGGTCAGCACGGCGCAGACAATCAGGCTGCGGTCACGCTTGGATAGCTCCGGGCGTTCCCAGATATCGCCGAACAGAACCTTTTCCGCCACCTCGATCAGTTTGGGCACGGTGTCGCGGACGGCGTTGCGCGATGCGGATTCCGGCGTTTTTGCCATCGTTTCCTCCTGATGTTGAACGTGCCCCCATTGCACAGCAAGCCGCTTTCCCTGTCCAATCGGGGCATGACGGGAGGCCCGGAAATGACGCCACCGAAACCGCGAATCTGGTGCGCGGGCTGATCGATGCGGCGGTGACGCAGTTCGGCCGCCTGGACGTGCTCGTCCACAACGCCTCGATCCGTCGGCAAACGAAATTCTCCGACATGACGCCTGCGGAATGGCGCGAAATCATGAGCGCCACGCTGGATGGCGCGTTCATGGCGTGAAATCGGGGCCTACGCGGCCTGTAGCCAAGGGTCGAGCAGCCGGACTCCCGCACGCTCAAAATCGCTGGTGTTCCGGGTCACGACACCCAGCCCATGCTCCAACGCCGTCGCCGCCAGCAGGGCGTCCGGCTGAGAGAACGTGTAGTTGGCCTTCTGCCCGTCCCACACCAACCAACGCCATCGCAGCAGGATTCGCTCCGACACCTCCAGTATCCGTTCGCCGAACCAGGGCAACAGACCGTCGCGCAGCCAGGCTTCGAGTTCGGCGCGAAAATCGGGGGTCGGGGCACGTTCGATCCCAAAGCGGATTTCCGCGACACTGAGGCGGCTGAGATAGCAGGCAATCGGAGGCACGTTAGCCGCCCAGGCCCGAACCGGCCCGGCGCAGAGTGCGCCCTTGCGCAACTCCGACACCACATTCGTGTCGATCAGCCAGCCGCTGGGGGTGCCGCGTGTCACGGCTCAAACAGCGGCGCATCGCGGACGGGCGCCTGTTCGCGGATCAGGACATCGTCGAAGCCGTCCAGCCGAGCAAAGGGACCGTCCGCGAACAGGCTGGCCAGGCTGGCGCTGGCCGCGGCCGGTGCGAGGCGCGCGTAGTCCGCTGCCGCCAGGATCACCACCGCTGCCCGCCCACGCACGCTAACGTGTTGGGGAACCCCGCGTTCCGCTAATTTGACCACTTCGCTAAACCTCGCTTTTGCCTCTTCAAGCTTCCAGTATGCGGTCCTGCGACTGGAGGCCGCACCGTCCGGTTGCTGATCCCGAAGCGGTTGTAGAGGAAACATGTTAACAAAACCTTACTGACCAGACTGGTCAGATAGATTTTCTTGCATTATTTTTCAACCCAAATTCACGGCATCGCCGCCGTGCTGCCGCCATCGACAATGATCTCCGTCGCGGTGATGAAGCGTGCCTCATCCGAAACTAAAAACAACACGGCGTGCGCCACGTCCCACGAATCGCCCATATGCCCCATCGGCACCGCGGCGTTGCGTGCGTCGATCAGCTTCTGTGGATCGTTCCCTCCAACCGATTGCGCGAGCCGGTATGCCACCAGCGGCGTGTGCATCAGGCCCGGCACCACCGTGTTCACCCGGATGCCCTGCTTCGCGTAAGTCCCCGCGACCGAGCGGGACAACTGGATCACCGCCGCCTTCGCCGCGCTGTATCCGACATGCGACCGGCCAGTCAGAAAGTCGTTCCGCATGCCGGCAACCGAGGCGATGTTGACGATCGCCCCCTTGCCTTGCCCGAGCATCACCGGCAGCACGTATTTGCAGCCCAGGAACGCCGTCTTCAGGTTGAAGTCTATCTGCCGGTCCCAGACGTCCTCGGTCATCGATACCGGATCGCCCGGCGCCGACCCGCCGACGTTGTTGACCAGGATGTCGATCCGCTTGAAGCGGTCCACACAGGCCTGAACCATCGCCTGGACCTCGGCCGCGACCGTCATGTCGCAGTGGTGCGTCGTGCAGGTGCCGCCCTCGCCCTCGATGATGACCTTGGTTTCCGCCATCGCCTGGTCGTTGATATCCAGCAGAAAGACCGAGGCCCCCTGGCGGGCGAGCAGGACGGCGGCTGTCTTGCCATTGCCCCATATCGTGTTGCCGGCGGAGCCGACCGACCCCGCCCCGGCCACGATGGCCACTTTTCCGGTCATATCGAGCATGTTCGTTTCCCCTGTATCGATGAAACCAGATAGCCCGTGTGGCGAGGACGCGCAAAACGATCGCGACGGCAATCACATGTCATTTCGCAGGGGCTCACGATCTCGATCGAGAAACAGCAGCGGCGCCGGTGCGGTACATCGCTAAAAATGATTGGACCATCGGTTACTTCGCACCGGCTGGGACATGCACAATTGCCGACACCGTTTAATTTTCAACAACCCGAACCACTAGTTACCCCGGCGGATCAATAAATGGCTGATGCCATCGGAATCGGTTTCCAGAGAAAGCACTGCGTGCCCCTGTTCCGTTGCGGTACGCGGAACATTGCGCAGCGGCTCTTGTCCTTTGAGGCGCACCAGAAGTGTTTCGCCCGGCGCCATCCGGTCCAAGGCCAGGCGAGTCCTGACGAATGTCATAGGACAAATGTCGCGTGTAATGTCGATTTCTCGGGTTACATCTTGCATCGGCGACACGATTCCACTTGATTCTATTGTTCAGCCGCTGTTGCACACCAGCCCGGGCGCTTCATATATAGACGCAATATAATGACTTGAAAGGTCGCGCAATGGCTGACAAGGCGGTTGATTCAAATATCCTGGGACTGACGGCCCAGATCGTCTCGGCACACGCAGCCCATCATGAGTTGGAAAAGGGTGCCCTGCCAGGCGTCATCCGAGCTGTTTATGACACGTTGATGACGATCGGCGATGCCCCCGCCGCCGTCCCGGCCGAACCGGCTCGGCCAGCGGTGCCGATTCGCAAATCTGTCTTCCCCGACTACATCGTCTGCCTGGAAGACGGCAAAAGGCTGAAGATGCTGAAGCGGCATCTCTCGACATCCTTCAACCTGACCCCCGAGCAGTATCGGCATAAATGGGGTCTGGAGGCCACCTATCCGATGGTAGCCCCGAATTATGCCGAACGGCGTTCAGAACTCGCCAAACAGATCGGTCTTGGCACAAGCCGCACGTCGCGCCGCTGATCGGTGAACGCCAGAGTGGGAGACCCAGATTCGTATAGGACAATCGGCCCTCTCCCAACGCGCCCGCTCTATCGACCCGGGCATGACCTTCAGCCGCGCCTGTGGCCGTGACCGTTCAGGTGCGATTGGCCTGGCGTCAATCGCCACGACCCTTCCCTGAGACCACCCGGACATTGTATGCGATCCCCCGGTGCTCTCTCACTTAGGGATGCACTGACGGACTGACCGCAGGGAACCTTATGGAATCGCGCATCGAGCGCCTGTGCATCGAAAGGGGCCTCAAGATGACCGGCCAGCGCAGGGTCGTCGCAAGGGTCCTGTCGGACGCTGGCGACCATCCGGACGTCGAGGAATTGTACCGCCGGGCCTCGGCGCTGGATCAGCACATCTCGATCGCCACGGTTTACCGTACGGTGCGGCTGTTCGAGGAACAAGGCATCCTGGAACGCCGGGATTTCGGCGGCGGA
>JAYUEJ010000339.1:0-1827 GCA_043739265.1 Rhodopila sp.
GATTGAGCAAGATCCGGCGGGGTATGTGGATGGGGCGAATTTGTATCAGTTTGTGGATTCGTCACCGATCACGACTTCATATCCGTCTGGCCTCGCCCCCGCAACGCAGCCCGCCGCCAACCTCCTTGGATCAATCAATATTCAGGATGTTCAGTACTCCGAGTACGGCGTTGACTTCTTATGGAAAGTTGATTTCACGTAACACTTCACCCGCCTGCAACAAAATTCGCAAGTTCGGCGCATGTTCGGTAGCGCGATTGCGAAAGGCCGTGTACATCATGTCCTTTGGCCACCGTCATTCAACAACCCGTTGCCCTTGAGCTCATCCTCGATGCCGCCCAGCGCGGCGAACTGTCCGAGGCGTTGGCCGCGCGACTGCATGCGCTGGGGCCCGAGGCGGTGACGCTGTTCGCGTTGGCCATGGCCCGGTTCGTCGCCGGGCTTCAATCCTCCGCCGCGTCCCCCTCCACGCCATCGGGCATGGTGGCGGTGTACGAGAAGCCGCCGGTCAAGGGACGCAAGAAGAAGCCGGGGGCCAGGGACGGGCACGCGGGTTCGCGCCGCAAGACGCCGGTGGAGATCGACGCCCGCGTCGAGCACCGCCTGCCCGCCTGTCCCTGCTGCGGCGGCGAGTTGGCGCGCTGCCGGCGGACGCGCTCGCGAATCATCGAGGACATTCCCGAGCAGATCGCGCCGATCGTCACCGAGCACACGGTTCACCGCGACTATTGCAAACACTGCAAGAAGCACGTCGAGCCGGTCGTGCCCGATGCGATGCCCAACGCCGCGCTGGGGCACCACGTCGTCGCCCTCTCCAGTTGGTTCCACTACGGCCTGGGGCTGTCGATCGGACAGACCCGCGACATCCTCGGCTCCCACCTGCACACCGCCATCACCGCCGGCGGCCTGCTGTCGGCCTGGCATCGCATGGCCGACGCCCTTCGTCCCTGGCACGAACAGATCGCCCGCGAGGTGAAGGACTCCGCCTGCCTGCACGCCGACGAGACCGGCTGGCGCGTGGCGGGAAGCACCCACTGGCTGTGGTGCTTCGCCAACACCGACGCCTGCTTTTACATGATCGACAAAAGCCGCGGCGGGCCGGCGTTGCGCAAGTTCTTCACCGAAGCCTTCAAGGGGACGCTGGTCACCGACTTCTGGCGGGCCTACGAATCGGTGGTCGCCGAGGACCGCCAGTATTGCCTGGTCCACCTGCTGCGCGAGATCGAGAAGGTCGACGAGCACAACGGCGGGACCGAATGGCGGGCCTTCGCCAGGCAGCTTCGCCGCCTGGTGCGCGACGGCATCCGCCTGCGCAAGCGGCCGGACTTCACGCCGGCGAAGTACGATCGGCGGATCAAGCTGATCCACCGGAGGCTGTGTGATTTGGCCGACGCGGAATATGCCGACCCCGACGCCCGGCGGCTGGGGGCGAGGATCAGCCGGCATCGGGATCATCTGTTCACGTTCCTGGACAAGCCGGAGGTTCCGTTCGACAACAATCACGCCGAACGGCAGATTCGACCGGCGGTGACGATGCGGAAGAACATCCTGTGCAACCGCTCGACCGACGGCGCCGACACGCAGGCCGTGCTGATGAGCGTGTATCGCACCCTGCGCCTGCGCGGACACGACCCGACCAAAACCATCGCCGCCGCATTGCGGGAAATGCTTCAAACCGGGAAACTACCCCCGCTGCCGGCAAAAGCCGTTGCAGGCGGGTGAAGTGTTACGAAATCTCAAATTTGAAATCCAAAGAACCCGGTGCGTCGGCTACGCCTTCCGCTTGCGGCTTATTGCGTTTGTGAGTTTCCCTCGAATTCGTTGCAA
>JAYUEJ010000340.1:0-1827 GCA_043739265.1 Rhodopila sp.
GCGAGCGATCTGGTGTTCAAAGGGCTGGCGCAGCCGAGCGGGTATACGGAACCATTGCTGCATGCCTGGCGGCTGAAGGTGAAGGCGGGGGCGCTTGGATGGTAGGGCCGGGGTCACCTACCAGGGCATATCCCTGGACCGCGCCGTAACCGGTTTACGCGCCGCGTCGTCGCGTTCACCCCGAATCCGGGCGGCAGAAGCAAGGATCACCCAAGAGGCTCGTTAGCTCTGTCAGCGGCTTGGAGGCAACCCCGAGTGCGAGCCCCAGTTGATGCCCGCGAGCCAGCCACCATCGATGGCAAGATCGATCCCGGTGATCGCGGAGGCTTTGGACGACAGCAGAAACGCCACGCCCTCGGCGATTTCATGCGGCTCCAGCCAGCGCCCCAGCGGGGTCTGTTTCGAAATGCGGTCGGTCGTCCATCCCTTGGCGGCCTGGATTTCACGCATGTGCGGCGTCATCGTGAATCCGGGCGTCACCGAGTTGACCCGCACACCCGACCTTCCCCACTCGGATGCCAGGTTTTTGGTGATGCTCAGAACGGCGGCCTTGGACGCCGCGTAGGCGTGGGTTGGCCATGACCGGTGTCCCGCGACCGACGCAATGGTTACGATGCTGCCCCGGTGCCGTTGGGCCATGCGGGCGCCGACCTCGCGGCACACAATCCAGGTGCCCCGCGCATTGACGCCGAAGATCTGGTCCCATCGGTCCTGGTCGAACTCCTCCGGCGTGTAGCGGCGCTCCTGGATGATGCCCGCGAAATGGGCCATGGCGTCGACGGGGCCGACCGTGCTCTCGATTTTCTCGACGCAGTCGGCGACGGAAGCGGCCGAATTGACGTCGCACACGATGCCCACGCCGCCGATATCGCGCGCCACTTTTTCACAGGCGTCGAGGTTCAGGTCGCTCACGACGACCCGGTAGTCGGACGCCAGCAGGCGGGCCGTCGCCTCCCCCAGCCCTCCTGCCCCGCCCGTGATGAAGGCAACCGGCTTATCGCCCGAGTTCATATCCATTCCCAATGCGCCGGTTTCAGGCCGGCAACCGGAAGATCGATGGCCACCAGGCGGCTGGCGGAGATCGATCCCATGTACAAAGTCTTCCGGTCTTTCCCGCCAAACGCGATGCTGCTCGGGTTGTCCAGATACTTACCCTTGCTTGCTACGATCAGATCGCGGGTCACCTCGCCCGCCGGGAAAGCGGCGCACAGGGCATCGAGCTTCGATCGCTCAAAGTCTTCCAGCACGACCTCGAACGAGCCAGAGGGGTCGATGCGGATCAGGCGGCCGGACACCACACAGATGATCCATATGCCGCCCTGTTCGTCCACCGCCATGCCATCCGGAAAAGTGCCGGGAGGCATCTGGATATCGAACTTGTGGTGCAGGTCGCCGTTCTCGGCAACGCGGTAACGTGCCGTTCTTCCCGCGAAGGTTTCGTTGACGTAAAGGTAACACCCGTCCGGCGACATCCGCAACTCGTTGGTCCAGGTCAGGCCGTCCGCGACAATCCGCGCCGACCCGCGATCGACCAGAACGATAAATCCCTCTTTCTCATTTCGGGAAAAATATGGATGCGAGCGCGTCAGTGCGCTGACCGTGATCCAGATGCGGTCGAGAGGGTCGATCCAGACAAAATTCGCCGGGGGAATTTTGCGGCCATCGGCTTCCATCAGAAAGGGCCGGGCCGGCTGTTCCCGGCTCGCGTTCCAGACACCTCTGTCCTCGCCCAGATTGGCGAACAAACACGACAGTTCGCGGGTCAGCGCGAAGCCATTGGGCAATAGTTTGCGTTCAATCACCGAGGGATGAACGGCTCCGGAAACC
>JAYUEJ010000341.1:0-5584 GCA_043739265.1 Rhodopila sp.
TACACCTACTCCTACACCGACGGCATCAACCTCGTGCTGATGGACCCCGACACCTACGAGGAAACCCACGTCCCCGCCGCATTGATGGGCGACGCGGCGCCATTCCTGCAGGACGAGATGAAGCTGGTGGTCGATCTGGTCGAAGGCGAGCCGGTCATGATCCACCTGCCGTCCTCGGTCGTTCTGGAGGTTGTGGAAGCCGATCCGGTGGTCAAAGGCCAGACCGCGTCGTCGTCCTACAAACCCGCCCGGTTGTCCAACGGCGTCAAGGTCAACGTGCCGCCGTTCATCGAGGCCGGCGAACGCATTGTGGTCCGCACCGAGGACTCCACCTACGTGGAGCGTGCGAGAGGCTGATGGCGTTTCGCCTCTCGCCGCACCTGACCGTGATGGCCAACGCTGCCCAAAAGGCGGCGAAGCGCCTGCTGCGCGATTTCTCCGAAGTCGAGCAGTTGCAGGTCAGCATCAAGGGTCCGTCCGATTTTGTCTCGGCCGCCGATTTGCGCGCGGAACAGACATTGAAGGAGGAACTGACCAAGGCGCGTCCGGGGTATTCGTTCCTGATGGAGGAATCCGGCGCGTCGGGGTCCGACAACTGGACGTGGCGCTGGGTGGTGGACCCGCTGGATGGGACGACCAACTTTCTGCACGGCATACCGCACTGGGCGATCAGCATTGGCCTGGAGCGGCGCCTGCCGGACGGCACGTCGGAGATGCATGCCGGCCTGATTTACGCGCCCGCGGTGGACGAAATGTTCTGGGCGGAAAAAGGCACCGGCGCATTCATGAACGAACGCCGCCTGCGCGTCTCCGCTCGGCGTGAGATGTCCGAAGCGGTGTTCGCCACGGGGATTCCGTTCGCCGCGGTGTCGGTCGGACGCCGAGCGGCGTTCGGTCGGACGTTGAACACGTTGATGCCGCAGGTCGCGGGGATCCGGCGGTTCGGGGCGGCGGCGCTGGATCTGGCGTGGGTCGCGCATGGGCGGTTCGATGGGTACTGGGAGCTGGGGATCAAGCCGTGGGATATCGCCGCGGGTTTGTTGCTGGTGAGGGAGGCTGGTGGCTACGCGACGGACGTTGGCGACGGGGATTCTCTGGCGACCGGGAATATCGTGGCCGGGAACCCGCATCTGCATGCGAAATTACGGACGGTGGTGGCCGAGGGGATGACGCCGCCCGCCTGATTTCACGTCGATATTAAATGGATCCATGATAGTAACCATGGCACATACCAAGCTTCCGGTTGCCGCCTGGAGACACATGTGGTCGATTTGATGCAAAGAAATGATGCCCTTAAGACCAGCGACCGAACGGTCTTCATCGCGCGCATTCTGGTCGCAATCGGGCAGGCGCTGGCACTCTTTTTACTTGCCGATGCGGCACACAAACCAATCTCGTGGCCGGCGTCCGAACAGAGCGTCTTCATTCCCCTTCTGCTGCTGTCAGTTTATCTCCCTCTGATCGTGTTGTTCGGGATCGGACAAATCAGCACGCGTTCACTCGCGCTTTGGGCGATCGTGGCCGGCGTGGTCATCGCCGGCCTGGGATACCATGCCACGACCCGTGGCCAGGTACCCGCCTCTTCTGGGTTGACGTTTTTGTCTATGGGATTGGCGCTGACTGCCAGTTTGTTCATCGCGCATGCGATCTTTGTCGATTCGATCATCGAGTGGCGGCTGCTCCCGCCGTATCCACGGCATTTCGACACCGCATGGAAACAGGGTGTTCAGGCTTGCCTGGCATTCATTTTCGTCGGTGTCTTCTGGGGTGTGCTGGGACTTGGCGCCGGCTTATTCAAACTCCTGGACATCGATTTCTTCTGGCGCCTGATCGCAAATCTGTGGTTCGCGTTGCCCGCGACAACGCTCGCGTTCGCGGTTTCCGTCCATGTAACGGATATCCAACCGGCGTTGATCCGGGGCGCCAGATCGCTCGCCCTGTCGCTTTTTTCCTGGTTGCTGCCGCTGTTAACGACCATCATCCTTGGATTTCTTGGTAGTCTTCCATTCATTTCCATGGCACCGCTTTGGCGGACCCATTTTGCGACCACGTTGTTGCTGACTGCCGCTGGATTGCTGATCTTTTTCATCAACTGCTGTTACCAAGGTGGGGCTGCGGAACAGACTCCGTCGAAGGTCAAGCGCTTCGCCACCACTATCGCGGCTTTAGAATTACTTCCCCTTGTCGCCCTCGCCGCATGGGCGTTGTCTTTGCGGGTCGGACAATACGGGTGGACGGTGCAACGCATCACCGCTGCGGCGGTCGTTGTCGTAGCCATCTGCTACGCCGTTGGCTACGCGAGCGCCGTCGTGCGATCAACCGTCTGGATGAAGCGGATCGAGGTCACGAACTTCCTGACCGCCTACGTCATCGTCGGTGTGGTCCTGGCACTGTATTCACCAGTCGCCGACCCATCCCGCCTGATGGTGGCGAATCAGTTGGACCGGTTGATGTCCGGGAAGGTTCATCCCGATGTATTCGATTTCGCTGCGCTGAAATACGATGGCGCTCGCTGGGGGGCGACGGCCCTAAGCCAACTCAGCCAGATCAAGGATGTTCCTGACGCTGAGGTCATCAACAAGAGATCTGCCGAGGCGATTTCATCGCAAAACCGGTTGCTGGCCCAACACCATGCGATACTGGATAAGCCGGAGAAGGCCGCTGAACGGATTCTGGTTTACCCGGCGGGACGTGCCTTGCCAGCAAACTTCTTCGACGGCGGCGCGATGGCTATGTCTGGTTCCACGTTGCCTGTCTGTCTTACGCCAGCGTTTCCAAAATGCGTCGTTCGGTTCGTCGTGTTGTCGCCGGGAGGCCCGGAATCGATCCTTTTCATTGATAAATACTGGACATTTTTAGTCGAGCAGGACGCACAAGGCGCATGGCGCAAGACCGCGGATATAACAGGTCCAGCGACATGCGAATCGTTACGTCAGGGCCTGGCACAACAGGACCTGAAATTGGAAGCGCATACCTGGCCTGATCTGGTCGTTTCGGGACAGCGCCTGACGATTACGCCAATGCCTGGATCGTGCCTGCCTCACGTTCCGTAAAGTATCTTTTGATTGATTGGGATGAGAACAGTCGCAATCGATTAACCGAATTTTGATTTGAACATCGCCCCCGGGCCGAGAATCCCCGAAAACCATGGCCGCTCGAGAGGTAGGCCCCTGCGCGCGCATGCGGCGAATGGGCCATGCCCACCGCTGCGGCCAGCCACCGGAATGTGAGAACATTGTCTGCACGCCGCCGCGTCACGCGGTAGATATCCAATGCCAACTCTGGAGCACCTCAAAATGCGCATCTCTATTCGTCGCATGGGCAATTCGGCCGGAATCCTCCTTCCCAAGCCGATCCTGGCGGAACTAGGGGTCAAAGCGGGCGACGAACTGACGCGGACACTGGAGAAGGGGCGCGTCATCCTCATTCCCGCCAAGGCGCATCCCCGCAGCGAATGGGCACAGGCCGCGGCCGGCATCGCCGCCGCTGGTGACGATGCCCTGGTTTGGCCGGACTTTCAAAACGCCGCCGACAACGAGTTGGTATGGTGAGGCGACCGGCCCGCCCGCCCTCCCTCACAGGCTTGGCGCGAGGTGATATTTGGCTGGTCAATCTTGATCCAACGATCGGGACCGATATCCAAAAGACGCGCCCTTGCGTCATCGTTTCGCCACCCGAGATGCACGACCACCTGCGCACCGTGCTCGCGGCGCCGATGACCACGGCCAGCCGTGCCGCGCCATTTCGGGTTTTCGTTCGGTTTGAGGACAAGGCCGGGTTGATCCTGCTCGACCAAATCCGCGCACTCGACAAGCATCGGCTAGTGAAACGGTTGGGCGCGGTCAATGCCCGCGTCCTGCGCGCTACGCTCGAGAGCCTGCAAGCGGTCTTCGCCGCATAGGCCGCCGGCAATCCATCGGCGAGTGCGTTGATCGGAGGCCGCCCGCAATCTACGATCTCCTGGCCGAAGCGGCAAAAAGACCGACGTCAACCGTCTAATTACCGTCGTCCGGTTTCAATCGCGACGCCAACATCGTTCGGAACACTGAGCGATGTGGGCAGTCCCGTAAAATGCAAAAGGCTCCTTTGGGTCTTTGTAGCCGGGACCGTGGATTTGCTTATATCACGGACCATACCTTAACCTGATGTTGAAGAAACGACAGCGAGCTGAGCGACTTCCAGGAATCGAGAGAAGTCGGTTGCCCTATACTGGTCAAATCTTGGATTGTGGTGCTCAGTCATCGGATCGCCATTCTTTCCCTTCTTTTTTCCGTTGAACCAAATCCCACGCTTCCCAATGTGCTTACCGTTTTTGTTGCGGACAGCCGTTTTATCAAACTCCTCGGACGACATGATCCACATCGAATCCATTCTCTCTGCGTAGAATACGAAATAGTAATTTGACCGCACTTCGGGGTGGGCGATGGCAGAAAATAGGGCAGCGTCCCCGGGGATTACTGTAGCGGAGCGAGCCTTGATCTGCACTTCAATGAATGTGTTGTCCTTCTTCCGAATAATTGCATCGATACCGAAGTCGTCCACCAGGGGCACGTAAACATCCAGCCCTTCCTTGAGCATACGGCCGATTATCCAATACTCCATGCGGCGACCGAATCCAGCCGAGTGCCTAAATCTGGTCGTCATGCCATTCCCCCGATTCGAGGAGACATTAACACTTCGAAAAGCAAACGAACAGGCTTCGCCCAGAAGACGAGTCGTTCGGAAAAACGTCTTGATTTATGACAGGGGTCGTACCGCAGGAAAAATTTATCCCCACTCTTACAAATTTCAAATGTGTATTATTACGATATCGGCTTACCATGGCGTTCCAACATCGCCGACCCAATCCGCGAGGAAGGGACATGTCAGATTTTCCGTGTGTTAGCTGCTGCCGTAATCCGAGCAAGGATTCTTACCCGCATATCGTCCCGCGATCACGCGACTCAATCCGGCCGGGCTGCAGCTTCTGGCCACCACCGACGCAGGGGGGGCACCGTTCTCCAGCACGGCATTTCATGGCCGAATTTCCAGCGCAGCGACCGTCTGCCTTGGATGAACCTTGACCGTGACCTCCACGTCCTGCCCGAGGCCAGATAGAATCGCCATCAGCCGATCAATCGTGAAGCGGCCAAGATTGGCATTTCGGATACGGGAAAAATCCGCCGCGGCGACACCGGTAATCTCATGCGCGGCGCGCACCGTCAGCTTCCGTTCGTCAAGCACCCCGATGATCCGCGCCGCGAGCAGCGCGCGCAATTGTTCCCGGTCGCACTCCGGATGCCCGAGGTCGCGGAAGACGTTGCCACTGCCCCGGATGATGTCGGTGTCGTCGCTCATGTCAGCATCTCTCTCAATCGCTTCAGCCGCTCATGGATCAGGTCGATATCGTGCCGCGGCGTCTTGATCCCCGACTTCGACTTCGTTTGAAACGCGCGCAGCACCCAGATGTCGTCGCCAATCCGCAACGCACAGACGACCCGGAACGCATCGCCGCGATGCCGCAGCGCCAACTCCATCACGCCGTGTCCAAACCCGGTCAACGGTTTGGCGTTGTCGGGCATTTTGCCGTCAGCCAGGGTGGTGA
>JAYUEJ010000342.1:0-1824 GCA_043739265.1 Rhodopila sp.
TCCGCCATCGCATTGGCCAGGGTGTGCAGCTTGTGCAGGCTGGCGATGCCCTCCGCCTTCACATGCACCAGCCGCTTCACCGCGCCTTCGCTTTCGGCCTCGGACCGGGCCTGACGCACTGCCGCGGTCAGTTCCGGCAAGGTAACCTTGGGCTCGCCCAGGATCGACACCTTCTCCGGGTAGTTTTTCGCCAGCTCCCACGGATCGGTGTCCAGATGGATGACGGGGTAGGCCTCCGGCATCGATTCGACCTCGCCCGGCAAGGACAGGGTGAACAGGTCGGCGCCGATCGAGACCAGCAGGTCATGCTGACTGAGCAGGCCCCGAATTGCCTCCGGCAATCGAACCAATGCCCCGCGATACAGCGGATGCGACGACGGAAACATCGCTCGGCTGGCCATGCCTTCGTCATAAACCGGCGCACCGACTGCCTCGGCGAATGCCACCAGCTCCTCCAGCGCGTTGCCCTGCGGCACGCAGTCGCCCGCGACGATCAGCGGGCTGCGCGCCTTGGCGATGATGGCGGCGGCCTGCGCGATCGCACTGGCATCCCCGCGGATTCCCGACGCCACCCGGCTGGGCGAGCCAAGGTCCAGATCGGCGCTGTCGGTCAGGATGTCGCCCGGCAATGACAGAAAAACCGGCCCCATCGGCGGCGCCAGTGCGGTCTTCACCGCCCGGTGAATGGCCCGCGGCAGGTCTTCGAGCCGCCGCACTTCGTCAGACCATTTGACGAACGGGCGGGCGATCGTCGGCAGGTCGGCCATCAGCAGCGGTTCGGTGAAGTTGAACCGCTGTTCGTGCTGGCCCGCCGTCACCAGGATCGGTGACCCGGCCTTCTGCGCGTCGTACAGCATGCCCATGGCATTACCCAGGCCGGGGGCGGCGTGCAGGTTGACCACGGCACACTGGCCGGACGCCTGGGCATAACCGTCCGCCATGCCCATCGCCGGGGCTTCCTGCAACGCCAGGATGTACCGCAACTCCTGCTCCGCCGCCAACGCGTCCATCAACGGCAATTCGGTGGTGCCGGGGTTGCCGAACATGATCCGCACCCCCTCCTGCTTCAATAATTCGAGCAGCGCGGTCTTTCCTGGCATCATCGGCATGAGTAGTTTCCCCCCGGGGCGGCAACTGGTGCTGTTTCGCTACAAGGGGCGGCGCCGCGGATCAAGTGCCGGCGCGTTCAATGAGGGTGGGAGTTGGTGTTTATGTCGAAACTGTCGCGTCGCGTTCTGATCGGTGGGCTGGTGATCGCCCCCTTGGCCCGGCCGGGATTGATACGCGCCCAGAGTTCATCGAAACCGGTGAAGATCGGCCTTTTGTCGGACATGAGCGGCCCGTATCGCGATGTCGGCGGCGTCGGCAACCGTATCGCCACCGAACTGGCGATCGCCGATTTCGGCGGATCGGTGCTCGACCGGCCGATCGAGATCATGCAGGCCGACGACCAGAACAAACCCGATGTATCGACCTCGCTCGCGCGCCAATGGATCGATGACACCGGGGTCGATGTGCTGGCCGACGGGGCGGCAAGTTCGTCCGGCCTGGCGATCCAGCAGGTGTGCCGCGAAAAGAAGAAGATCTACCTCATCACCGGCCCCGCGACCTCGGATATGACGGGCAAGCAATGTTCGCCGTACGGCATGCATTTTTCATACGATACCTACGCGCTGGCGCATGTCACCGGCAGCGCGCTGACCAAGGCCGGCGGCAACACATGGTTCTTCATCACCGCCGACTACGCCTTCGGCACGGCGCTGGAACGCGACACGATGGCGGCCGTCACCGCCGCCGGCGGCAAGGTGGTGGGCAACGTCCGCG